>CAVGKO010000034.1:0-7700 GCA_963629885.1 Anaerobutyricum sp. | reverse complement strand
GTTCTCTATCGTTGGTTGTGCGGGGTGAACAAGTGGCTTGCCGATATAAGCCCTTGGTTTGATGTGTTGCCCGACTTCTGCAATGACACGTTTCACGTAGACATTGTAAACATCAAGTTGGCGTCGCAGTTTTTCACCCACATGACAACATCTTTTTGGTTGGCGCTTGTGTTGACCTTCCCCTATCTTATGTATGAGATATGGAAGTTCATTCGCCCGGCGTTGTATGAGAATGAGAAGAAAAACGTACGATGGGTGTTCTTTTTCGGAACAATAATGTTTTTCTTGGGGTGTGCCGTAGGATACTTTATGGTGTTCCCCATGACTCTCCGCTTCTTGGCGACGTATGAACTGAGTGCGAACATCACCGAGCAAGTCTCCTTGGATTCGTATATGGACAACTTCCTTATGCTAATCTTTGTGATGGGAATTGTTTTCGAGATGCCATTGGTTTCATGGTTGTTGTCGAAGTTTGGTATTTTGCATCGTGGGTTCTTCCATAAATACCGCCGTCATGCCATTGTAGGGTTGCTTGTTGCCGCAGCGTTCATCACTCCGAGTAGCGACCCGTTCACGCTGGGTGTGGTATTCTTCCCGTTGTACGGACTGTATGAGTTGAGTGCATTCTTTGTGCGCAGAGACCCGAATGAGGACGAAGACGACGAGGATGATGAGGAAGAAGAAGAATACGGAAACGGAAACGCCGCAAGCGAAAACACAGCTATCGAAAGCGTAAGCACCGAAAGCGAAGAAGAAGCTGAGGGCGAAGCCGTGGAAGAAGAGACCACCGAGAGCAAAAAATCAGAGAGTGGGAAAAGCGATAAACGCAAAAAGAAAAAGCACAAAAAGAAGAAACGCTAAAAAGCTTGTCTTTTGGTTGAAGGCATAAAGAAAGCCGGTTCTATTAGAGCCGGCTTCTTTTATTATTATCCCAAAGGATTTCTTACTTCACAAACTTGGCTTTCTTAAGATATTCTGCGCAGCCTTCAACGCCTTCGAACTGGGTATGACCCTTAGGCATTCCTTCCAACTCTACGTAGAACTCTTGCACGCCAATCTTGTATGCTTGGTTGAAGATTGCCTCAAAGTTCATGTAGCCCGACTGCCCGAGCACTGCACGGTCTTTGATATGCAGGAGTTTGAAACGGTTAGGATAGGTCTTCATATACTCAACCGGGTCGTTCTGCCCAATCACCGTCCAATATACATCCATCTCGAAGAATACCCTATCGGGGTCGGTGTTCTTGATGAAGAGGTCGTATACCTTCTCACCCTTGTTGTGGCGACCAAACACTGCTTCCTTGCCACCGGGGAGCACTTTGGCAAACTCGAAATCGTGGTTGTGATAGCCAAACGGAATGCCTGCAACCTCCTTTATAACCTTTCCTGCTTCGTTGAACACGTCGCATACATATTCAACCTCCTCCACGCTGCGTGTGCGGGGTTGTCCGGGCTGAACAAGATACTTAACGCCCAACTTGGCATGGTCGTCCGCCGTCTTTTTCCAGAAGTCCATAATCTTGCTGCGAGTCTCCGCGGTATACTCACCCGTAGGAGGGTTCACGTGCGAACTGGTAATCTTCAGTCCGGCATCATCCACCATGCGTTTATATTCCATCATGTCGATGCCGTTAATCTTGCCGTCTCTGTAGCCAGCAAGTTCGAGGGTTGAATACCCCATCTTCTTGAGCTTCTTCATTCCCTCGGGCACGTCTTTTGTCAGCTCACCGCCCAAGGAATAAATCTGCAAACCAAAACTCTTCTTTGCCATCGTCTCCGATACTGAAGGGACTGCGGCATACGAAACCTCTGCCTTCCCGGCAACCAATCCCCCAAGAGTAAGCAAGGAGGCGCTCTTCAAAAAATTCCGTCTATTTATCATGTCTTTTAAATTTAAGTTCTCAAAGGTATCACTTTCCGATGAACAATCCTAAGCCGCCCACGCAAAGAGTCATTCAACAGCCACCATCATCCCCGCAGAGGAGGTACGTACCCGGTTGTCGTACATCGCCTCGCAAGATATCGGAGGCAGGTAAAACCTTCCGGGGTAGACGGCAGTAAGGTTGACGCGCACCGTCACCTCACGGCCCGAGGGGAGGCTGTCGATGTAGCTAAGCACCCTGTCGTCGCGGATATCCTGATAGCTGACAACAAGGTCCTTCTTGGCTGTCTTCTCGTCCGCTGTGTAGCGGGTGTTGAGAATCTCCCAGCCGGCAGGGAAGATTTCCGTCAGCACGAGATTGTTCACATCCCTTGCCGAGGGGTTCTTCACCGTTACAATGGCTACAAAGTTGGTTCCTCCGGCAAGGGAGGCTACGTCTATCATCTTGCCGTCGTGGTCTGTGTAGCGCACCGACATCGTGAGCCCGTTGGCGTAGGGCTTCTCTTGGCCTCGCGAAGGGATGCCTTCGGTAAGTATCCTTGCAAAGAGGGTCGACGCTCCGGTGTTCTCTATCTTAAGATGCACCGAGGTACCGGCATCTTTGAGCAGTTCTCCGCTCCAGAGGTTCTTCGTTGTGCTCACCTCCTTAGTCTTTCCGCCCACGGTGTAGGCAAACGACATCTCGCCATCCACCTTATATTTCTCCATATAACCGGACAAAGCCACAAGCGAGAAGGCTGTGGACTGCGTGCTCAGCCAGTCGTCCGAGGCAAGAGAGAGAGACACCTCCGAGGCAAGGCGGGTGGCTTCGTCGCCATCCCCAAGGAGAGTCAGCGTCATCAGCTTTATGGCCATATCACGCAGGTCGCTGCCAAATGTCATGTCGCTATCATCATGCGCCGAAGCCACGTCGGTAGTCTTCCTTATCAGTTCCTTTGCCACGTCCCCTCTGCCCACCAAAGCATAAGCCGAGGCAAGCAGCCAGCGACTTGTTGAAGCAAGCGAGGGGTTCTCTTTCATGCGGTTCATTGCCCCCACTTCGGGCTGTGAGCCGAGTGCCAACACATACAGGCGATAGGCCTCCGTCATCTCTTCCGAGCGGGCAGAAGGCGAATCCTTAGGTTTCCAGTCGCGTGCCACGCGGCGTAGATTGTTAAGTGCGTTACGTTTCATCTCCGAAGGCACGAGGTAGCCTTTCGCCTCTGCCGAGAGCATGAAGTGGGTGGCGTAGACTGTGCCCCACCCGCTGCTGCTTGTGCCGCCGGGCCAATAGGCAAACGCCCCGTCCACCATCTGATAAGAGCGAAGGGAGCTGATGGCTGTCCTCACCGTCTCTTCCGCCATGAGTCGTTGCTGCTCCGTGAGGTCGCTAAAACCTCCCACATATAGCTGCGGGAAGCCCTTCGAGACGATCTGCTCAAGGCATCCGTGAGGATAATCCATGAGATATTTCAAGCGGGTTGTCAGGTTAAGAGGCGAGACGCTGGACATCTCAAGCTTCAGGGTATTGGTGCCTGCCATGCCCGGCAACTTCACGTCGCCTTCCCACGACCGCCCTGCCTCGAGGGTGACGGGGATAGTCTTCATCTGAGGTTGGCTGACGGAGCGAATCTCCATCTCTGTAGTGTAGAGGGATGTCTCGCCCTTGCCCTCGGCTTTGAGGGTGACCTTGCCTACGCCCGGACGGTCCTTCACCTTGATGCGAAACATGGCTTGCTTGTCGCCCTTCTGTGTAAACTGAAGTTGCGTGGTGGCTGCGCCCATGACCTCCATATTGTCGGAACAGTTTATCGACACCACTACATTGCCCACCCCTTTCTCGGTGGCAAAGACAGTGGCGGGGACCGCCATCTCCTCTCCAACACCAATAACACGAGGCAGTGAGCCAAGTAGCATCACCGGCTTGCGCACCACAACACTCTTCTCGGCATTGCCATATGCCTCGCCGTTGCCTGCCACCACCATGACACGTACGCGCCCGTTGTAGCTCGGCATCTTGTAACGATGGCGCTTCGACCCCTCACCTTTCTTCAAGAGGAAGGGACCGTCGAACCTTACCACCGGCTTGAAACGGTTCACTATGGCCTTGGGACCTTTGTTGAGGGCATCGTCGCCACCTATACTAAACAGCTGTTCGATGCGCCCGCCGTAGGTGCCCACCACGTAGTTATACATATCCCAGGTGTTCACGCCCAAGGCTTCGCGGGCATTGAAGGTCTGCCATGGCTCGGGCGTGGTGAAATGGGTGAGGTCGAGCAATCCCTCGTCAACGATAGCCAATGTATATGCCATCTCGCGATTGTCTTTCTCCGACACAACCACCTCGTATTCTGCCTCCGGCTTAATCTCGCCGGGCATACTTATCTCGGGATGCAGGTGGCTCTCGGGAGATGTCACCGTGAAGGGCACAATGCCATACATGCGTATTGGCAAGTCGTTTTGCATCACCCCGTGGGGCTGCAGAAGGGTGATATGTACGTAGGCATTGGGTTGCATCTCCTCTGTGACATCCACCTTGATTGTTGTCTGCTTGTCCTCGCAAGGATATTCTGCCACCGACAGCACCCTCGTGCCGTTCTCTATGCTCACAATGGCGCGGCTCCCGGAGGTGGAGGGGATGGTCAGGACCATCTTCTCGCCCGGCTTATATTCGTCTTTGTCGGTCTTGAAGCTTAGCATTGTCGCCGCCTCGCTGCCGTCGGCATTACGTCGTCCCTCGTTATGCGGCCAGTCGAAATAGCTCATCACACCCGTGGAGTGCTTGCTCTCCTTGTCTTTCACGGTGATGAAATAGGTGCCCCACTCATCATCAGAGAACGAAAGATTGAACGCCCCGCGGCCATTATCACCGCTGCGGAGAGTGAACTGCTTCACCGGCTTCTTGTAGGTATCTGACATGAAGTTGGCAAGGTTGCGGTTGTCAGCGTCCCACCACCAATACCAATATACTCTATACACCTCCACCTCCAGCTCAGTGCCTGCCTGCGGGTTGCCTTGATAGTCCACCGAGGCCACTTCGTATCTATAACTGCTACCGGTGTTGAGCTGCTCGCGGGTATGTTGCGGCGACTTTATCCCCACGTAACGTTTGTATGGAGAGTATAGACGCCTTGTGGCATCCACGCTGAAGTTGCCCGACTCTTCGTAGGCGCGGGTCACGAAGCCGGCCAACAGCATTCCCGGGGCTGCCGTGCCCACGTCGAAGCTGCCCGTCACCGTGGCATTGCCTCCTTCGTCCGTCGTGCCCGAGATGAGTTTGCCATTCTCGCCCAAGAACACCTTCGAGGGGTCATCAAACCCGAAACCCTTATAGGCACCAAATGTCGTTGTGGTTGGTATAAATGTTCCTTGGATATCATACCTCAGGTTTCTTGCCGTTGCCCCCTGCAGCCATTCCACGTGCAGACGCCCGTCCAGCGGCTCACCCCTAAGGAGTGTCTTCTCCGGCATCTTTAAGTCTATCTTCAAGCGGTTGGGCTTGATGGCCTCCACCCTCAGGCGCTTCGTAAAGGTGGCGCTGCCTGCCTGCACCTTCACGTTCCATGCCCCCGTGGGCGCATCTGCCTCCGTAGGGAGGGCAAACGAATACACGCCCAACACTCCGCGCGTCTGAGTCTTCCTCAGATAGAGTTGCCCGAGGGGATTATATAGCTCCATCACCACCGGATGGTTCTTTGGCAACATATTCGCCCGGTCGTTGAGCATAAAACCAAGAAAGAGGGTATCGCCCGGACGCCACACACCTCTGTCGCCATAGATAAAGCCCTTGATGCCTTTCTGAAGCACCTCGCCCGACACGTCGAACGAACTCAACGACAACGCCTGGCCCTTGTCCACTCGCAGATACGAGCGTTGGCTTCCTTTGGAGGCTATGAGGAAGAAAGGCTTCCCCGTGGAGGGCTTCATCGTCATCTTTCCCTCATTGTCGGTAGCCCCGGAGAACAAAAGCTGCCTCTGATAGTTGTATGCCGACACCTTCACCCCGATCTCGGGTAATGCGCTGATGAGGTTGTGCACCATCACCGTCATCTCGCCGTCCTCGCCCGCCTTGGCCATCAAGCCAAGGTCCGTAGCCAACACGTTCCGCCCCCTCACCTTGTCGTAATAGTAGCTATCCGAACAGGGGTTGTTTCTTTCCTTATAATTATACTTGCTCCAGTCCAGGTCGCCACCATTATAATAATAGTAGCCGCCCTCGTCGAAGCGCGCACTCTCTTCCTTAAACTTAATCTCGTCTTCGGCCATAATCTGCTCGCGCGACACCTTCGACGAATCGCCACAGGGGTATACCGACAAGTTCTTGTTGAAAGACAACTCCACGCGATAGATAGTCCCCGGCTCCGGCTCCATTAGTTTCTTCAAATCTATTGCGTAGGTGTTCCACACCGAGAGGTCACTGCCCTCCTCGTCCAAGAATATCGTCTTGCGCACCACCAAACGCCCCGCGCGCATCAAGTCGGCTGTCCCCTCGAGGTTGTTCTCCTGGAGATACTGACCCATGTTCTGCTCCAATATCTTTATCACGCGCACCAGCACACCGCGAAGATGAACGGCTTGGAACGGCACGCGAAGTTCCGAAGACTGCGGGATAACCACCCCCTGGCCAACAAACTTCACGTCCGGCAGCGAGGTGTTTATCTCCACCCCACGGACAACGTCTTCCTTCAGCGTCAAGCCATTCTTGCTGCGTATCTGCCCGGCAAGGTGCACCTTCTTCTTGCCCTCACACTGGGCATCGGGGTAAAGACGCAATCGGTTGCCATCCACGCTCACTGTTTCCGAGCTATTGCCGGCAATAAACGCCAGCCCCCGCATCTCCTGCGAAGCATCCAAGGCCTTGGTGAAGGTCACCTCCACATATCGCTCCGGCTCCGTCACCGAGCACACGTCGTATACGGCAAAGTCGTTCATGTCGGGGATAGAGACGCCCAGAAGTTCCTCTTCCTCCACTCCCAATTTGTTGGGGCCGACAGAAAGAGTGAGTTTCCTTGCGCCGTCGCTTCCGGCCTTTACGTTGCGCAATGTCACGCCGTGCTTCTTACCCCCCGGGTCGTGCTGCCACACGGCTTCCACCGCCTCCGACCAGCGCACAAGCCCCTCCACCGTCTCCGGCTCCTCGCCGTCCGGCGTCATCACCATACACGCCACGTCGTATCCGTTCTCGTTATCCTTATTGATATCCATCCGCTCAAGGTTCGCCCTAAGCGCCAACGGGAGGGTGGTAAACCCAAAGGTAAACTCCTTCTCCTCTTCCGCCGCGTCGAACCACTCGGACAAATCCACCGTCACCCTATACCTCGTGTCACGCTCCAAAGCCTTCTTGGGCTTGAACACCACCGTGCGGCTGTTCTCAAAAGAGAAACTCCCGTCCACCTTCGGCTTTATGCTGACAAGCTTATTCAGCCTCTCTTCCTTTCTCTTATCCTCCGCAATATCTTCGTTGAATATCAGATATACCGGCGCACTACGCGAAATGGTCCCCGACGTAAATGCCTCCACATACGGGTTGAAAGGCACCTCCAAGGCATCTTTCTCGCCTCCCCTCGTGCCACAGCCTGCAAGCAAGCTCAGCAAGCAGCATAAACCCGCCGCCAACAATCCCATTATCTTTCTCTGCTTCATTCGTTGATTGATTTTTATGGTTGTTTACCCTACGATTGCGCGCAAATGTATGATATTATAATCAGATGGCTGCCCACACCCCTCAAAAACAATCCGCACAAAACAAAAAGGCTTCCCGGATTTCCTTATCTTTACCGCCGAGAAACAAGAAAGTCTACTTTCTTCCTTCACCATTTCTGAGGGAAACAAGAAAGTC
>CAVGKO010000033.1:0-11654 GCA_963629885.1 Anaerobutyricum sp. | reverse complement strand
CTTAATCCGTATAAAATCCGCGGAACTTAGACGGATTCAGACGGAGAACAAACGCGCGGACCGAAAAGCCCCACCCTGGCACCCAACACCCAACACCCAACACCCAACACCCAACACCCTGGCACCCCCTCTTGCTTGTCGGGAATCTTTTTGATAGTATTATGCGGGTTTTGGGATATTATTATAACTTTGCGGCGTAAAAAGAAGAAAGAATGAAAGCAAATATGTCATATCACCATCTTCATCATCACCACCCCAAGGGGCAATAAATCGGTGGGCTGAGAGGTGTGTGCGAATCGCATATATGATATTAGAAGGGCTTACCGATTGTTCGGTAGGTCTTTTTTTGTTTCTAAGGACAACAACAAAATAAGAAATGGATATGTTACGAATTGCAGTGCAGTCGAAAGGTCGTTTATACGACGAAACAATGTTCCTCTTGGAGGAAGCCGGTATCAAACTCAATAAAGGAAAGCGTGTGCTGCTTCTCTCGGCAAAGGATTTCCCCGTGGAGGTGCTCTTCCTTCGCGACGACGATATCCCCCAGTCCGTGGCAAACGGGGTGGCCGACGTGGGTATCGTTGGCGAGAACGAGTATGTGGAGAAGGGTGCCGAGGCACGCCTCGTGAAGCGTTTGGGCTTTAGCAGGTGCCGCGTGTCGCTTGCCATCCCCAAGGACGAGGACTATCCGGGCGTGGAGTGGTTCGAAGGGAAGACCATCGCCACCTCTTATCCCAAGATATTGAAGGCATACCTTAAGGAGAAGGGTGTGAAGGCGGACTTGCACGAGATAAGCGGCTCGGTGGAGATTGCCCCCGGCATAGGTCTGGCGGATGCCATCTTCGATATCGTAAGCTCGGGCAGCACGCTGGTGAGCAACCAGCTTAAGGAGGTGGAGATAATAATGCAGAGCGAGGCTCTCTTGATTGCCAACAACAACCTTGAGAAAGAGAAGCTGGAGATATTGGATGAGCTGCTGTTTCGCTTCGAGGCCGTTCAGGCTGCCGACGGCAAGAAGTATGTGCTACTGAATGCCCCGAAAGACAAGCTGAAGGAGATAATAGAGGTGCTGCCGGGAATGAAGAGCCCCACAGTGACGCCCCTGGCCAATGGCGACTGGGTGTCGGTGCAGTCGGTGATAGCCGAGAAACATTTTTGGGAAATCATTGGGAAGCTCAAGGCCCTCGGCGCCGAAGGTATATTGGTGCTCCCGATTGAGAAGATGATACTCTAAAAAGAATTGGTATATGGAAATAATAAAATACCCCGCAAGGGAAGACTGGCAGTCTCTCGTGGCGCGTCCCCACATGGATGTGACGACGCTGTTCGACACCGTCCGCGTTGTATTGGATGAGGTGCGAAGTGAGGGCGACGAGGCCGTAAAGAGATATGAGGAGAAGTTCGACAAGGTATGCCTGGATAGTCTCCGGGTGTCGGAGAAAGAGATGGAAGAGGCTTGCCGCCTTGTTTCCGAAGAACTGAAGCAAGCCATCCTCACGGCGAAAGGCAATATCGAGACGTTTCATGCCTCGCAACGCTTCACGGGACGCAAGGTGGAGACAACGCCCGGCGTCACTTGCTGGCAGAAGGCTGTGCCCATCGAGAAGGTGGGGCTCTACGTCCCCGGAGGCACGGCACCATTGTTTTCCACCGTCCTGATGCTTGCCATCCCGGCACATATCGCCGGCTGCAAGGAGATAGTGCTTTGCTCGCCTCCCAACAAGGAAGGGAAGGTGCACCCCGCCATCCTCTTCGCGGCACAAGCCTCCGGGGTGAGCAAGATATTCAAGATTGGCGGCATACAGGCAATAGCCGCCATGACCTACGGCACGGAGTCGGTGCCCAAGGTGTATAAGATATTCGGTCCGGGTAACCAATACGTGACCGCCGCCAAGCAGCTGGTGAGCCTGAGGGATGTGGCCATCGACATGCCGGCAGGCCCTTCGGAGGTGGAGGTGATTGCCGACGGGGCTTCCAACCCATGGTTTATTGCCGCCGACTTCCTCTCGCAGGCAGAGCATGGGGCAGACAGCCAAGCCATCATGCTTACATCCTCGGAAAGCATCGTGGCACCCACCATGGAGGCCATCCGCACACAGCTCGCGGCATTGCCAAGAAAGGACATCACCGAAAAGGCACTATCGCATAGCCGCATTATCGTGCTGAGGGATGAGCAGGAGGTTGTGGACTTCACCAATATGTATGCCCCGGAGCATCTTATCATACAGACGAAGAACTATGCCGCCATTGCCGAGCAAATCAACAATGCCGGCAGTGTGTTCCTTGGCCCCTACACCCCGGAGAGCGCAGGCGACTATGCCTCGGGCACCAACCACACTCTCCCCACCAACGGATATGCCAAGGCGTATAGCGGAGTGAACCTCGACAGCTTCATCAAGAAGATGACCTTCCAGGAGATAACCTCCGACGGCATAAAGAGCCTCGGGAGCACCATCCAAACAATGGCGGCAGGCGAACAGCTGGATGCCCACCGCAATGCAGTAACCGTAAGACTGGAATCGCTATGAAGACACTGAAAGACCTTGTGAGACCCAATATATGGGCATTGAAGCCATACTCATCGGCAAGAGACGAGTTTCATGGCAACGCATCGGCGTTTCTCGACGCCAACGAGAACCCCTATAACTCGCCCTACAACCGTTACCCCGACCCGATGCAGTGGAAGCTGAAGGAGAAGATAGCAGAGCTCAAGGGCGTGGATAAGAAGTCCATCTTCCTTGGCAACGGTAGCGACGAGCCCATCGACCTCCTTATACGTGCCTTCTGCACCCCCGGCAAGGATGCCATCGTGGGTATCACTCCCTCCTACGGCATGTATGAGGTGGCAGCCGGGGTGAACGATGTGGAGTTTAGGAAGGTGAAGCTCACAGACAATTTTGCCTTGGATGCCGGCGCCGTGCTGGGGGCAGTGGATGAGAGGGTGAAGATTGTATTCCTCTGCTCGCCCAACAACCCTACGGGCAACAGTCTTGAGAGAAGCGAAATCCATAAGATATTGAATGGCTTCGACGGCATTGTGGTGGTCGACGAGGCGTATATCGACTTCTCGGAGGAGAAATCATTCCTCTCGGAGTTGGAGCGTTTCCCTCACATGGTAGTGCTTCAGACACTCTCCAAGGCATGGGGCGCCGCAGGTATCCGCCTCGGGATGGCGTTTGCCTCCCCGGAGATAGTGGAGATACTTAGCAAGATAAAATATCCCTACAACATCAATATCCTGACGCAAAGAGAGGCGTTGGAGCTTCTCATGAACAAGGAGAGGATGCATGACCAGCTCATTCATATCCTCACGGAACGCACCCGCCTGCAAAAACTCCTGAGCTCATTGCCCATGGTCCGGGAAATATATCCCACGGATGCCAACTTCATCCTCGTGAAGGTGTCGGACGCGGACGGGGTATATAATAAATTGGTGGAAAAAGGCGTTATTGTACGTAACCGCAACAACGTGACCCTCTGCGCGGGCTGCCTTCGTATCACCGTGGGCACGCCCAAGGAGAACGACACGTTGATGGACGCACTAAAAAACATCGAGGCATGAAGAGAGCACTTTTTATCGATAGAGACGGCACGTTGGTGATGGAACCGCCCGTGGACTATCAGCTGGACAGTCTGGAGAAGCTGGAGTTCTACCCCGGGGTGTTTCGCAACCTCTATTTTATCCGTAAGCATCTGGATTTTGAGTTTGTGATGGTGACCAACCAAGATGGGCTGGGCACGCCATCGTTTCCCGAGGACACCTTCTGGCCGGCTCACAACAAGATGCTGAAGGCCCTGGAGGGCGAGGGCGTTGTTTTCGATGATATCCTTATCGACCGCTCTTTCCCCGAGGACAATTCCCCCTGCCGCAAGCCGCGTACCGGCATGCTGGGCCGTTACTTGAGCGGGGAATATGACCTTGCCGCAAGCTATGTCATTGGCGATAGGCTTACGGATATGCTCTTGGCGGCAAACCTTGGGGCCAAAGGCATATGGCTGCATCCCGACGACGAAGAGGCAGAGCGCCTCTTGAAGGAAGAGCCTTCTCTCTCGCCGGCGTTGATAACCGACAGTTGGGACAGAGTGACAGAGTTCTTATTCGCAGGAGAAAGGTGCGCCGAGGTGCATCGCGCCACCAAGGAGACCGATGTATATGTGCGGGTGAACCTCGACGGGAAAGGTAAGACCGACATATCTACGGGCTTGGGCTTTTTCGACCATATGCTGGAGCAGATAGGTAAGCATTCGGGCATGGATTTGGTTGTGCACGTGAAGGGTGACTTGAATGTGGACGAACATCATACCATAGAGGATACAGCCATTGCCCTTGGCGAGACACTCCTGAAGGCTCTTGGCGACAAGCGGGGCATCGAGCGCTACGGCTACTGCCTGCCTATGGACGATTGCCTCTGCAGCGTGGCTCTGGATTTCGGTGGGCGGCCATGGCTGGTGTGGGACGCTGAGTTCCGTCGCGAGAAGGTGGGCGACATGCCTACGGAGATGTTTCTCCACTTCTTCAAGAGCCTTAGCGATGCTGCCCGCATGAATCTTAACATCAAGGCCGAAGGCACAAACGAACACCACAAGATAGAAGGCATCTTCAAAGCCTTGGCAAGGTCTATTAAGATGGCTATCCGCCGTGATATATACAAATACGAACTACCCTCAACGAAAGGTTTGTTATGATGAGATACGTGATTATGGCTGCACTGATGGCGCTGATGGCTTCGTGCAGCAAGGATACGGAAGATAAACTGGAAGGCAAATGGCAACTCCAGCAGGTGGACATTGACGGCGAGGTTACACAAGCCGACACTGTGTTCTATAACTTTCAGAACCGAATCTTTATGTATCAGATATACCGTCCCGCTGTCGACTCAACCATCTATCGCCACGGCTTCAAAACCCTTGAGGATGATGGCAGCACGCTGACGCTCGAGCTTACGGACAATCCTTACGGGTTGGGAGGGTTTATGCCCTACACCGATTGGGCTTCACCTTCGCGCGTGTTCACCATCGAGAAACTAAGCGCCGGTCAACTTATCCTCGACAGCGAGGGCAAGAGATACTTGTTTAGGAAGTTTTGATGAGGTCTGCCACCACGGCTCCCACCTCACGGATAAGGTCCGAAGGCGAGAGCTGCACCTGCAGGCCTCTCTGCCCGGCACTCACAAACACGGTGTCGAACTCCTCTATAGTCTGATGTATGTAGGTCGGGAATCGTTTCTTCATCCCTATAGGGGAGCAGCCGCCCCTAATATAACCCGTCAGGGGCAGCAGCTCTTTTACATGAATCATCTCGCATTTCTTGTTGCCCGACACCTTTGCAGCCTTCTTGAGGTCCACCTCCTCGGCTCCCGGAATGACGCACACAAAGTAACCACTCTTGTCGCCGTGGAGGACCAATGTCTTGAACACTTGCTCAACCTTTTCGCCCAACTGCTCTGCCACATGGATGGCGCTAAGGTCGTTCTCGTCCACCTCATAGGGCACAAGCCGATAGTTCACCTTCGCCTTGTCCAATAGCCGCGCAACATTTGTTTTATCAACCTTCATATCTTGTGATAGGGATAGGTTCTGTTACTTCTCTTTGATGTTCGGCTGCTCAAGACCGTAGTGCTTAATCTTGTCTTCGTGCTTCAGCCACAAGCCGAGGATGAGGGCAAAAACTCCCAAGCTGGCAAATATCAACATTGGCGCAGTATAGTCGTACTCGCCGCTTGCCGATGTTACGCCCGGGTTGGTCCATATCAATACCTTGCCGATGATGATAGGGAACGCCCAAAGACCGATGTTCTGAATCCAGAATATCACCGAGTAGGCAGAGCCGAGATAACGGTTCTCAACCAATTTAGGTACCGATGGCCACAATGCGGCAGGCACCAAAGAGAACGAAACACCCAAGATGATGATGGCTGCATAGGCAACAACGTAGCTTGAGGCTTCGCCGTTCAACGGATAGAGAGCGAAGATGAGGTGACAGCAACTCATCAACAAGGCTCCCAATATCAGCATTGTTGCTCCCTTTCCCTTATTGTCGAGAAACCATCCCAACAACGGGGTGAGCACCATTGCTCCGATGGGGAACCACGAGAAGAGGTCTGAGGCATCTGCCGTGGACATGTTCAAGCGGTTTTCCAACATGCTGGTGGCAAACTTCTGGAAGGGGAAGATGGCTGAGTAATACAATACACAAAGCATCGCTACAATAAGAAATGTCTTGCTTGTAAACAATATCCCGATGTCGCTAACCTTGAAGGGCTCTTCCGGCTCTTCCTCGGTGCTCTCGCCAAGCTGCTGGTCGAGCTTCCTATCCATGAGGGAATATACAATGAACGAAATCAATCCAATGCACAGCAGTCCGCATACCACGGCAACCGGACGAACCACGTCGGGCGTCCCGAGGTTTGCCAAGAAGGGAGAGAGGCGGAACACAGCAAACACACCCAAGCGTGCGATGGCCATCTCGAGGCCCATTGCCAGCGCGAGTTCCTTGCCGGTGAACCATTTCACTATGGCTTTCGATACGGTGATACCCGCCATTTCCACACCGCAACCAAAGATGGCAAAACCCAAGGATGCCAGCTTGGCATTGGCAGGGAAGGATGTCCAGAAGGAGTTGAGCGCGTCGTAGAGTGCATTGCCCTCGGCAAAGGCAGGACTGATGGCGTAGAGCTTGATGCTACCACCCAAGACCATCACCACGCCGGAGAGAATGGCTGTGAAGCGCACACCCATCTTGTCCAAGATTATCCCCGCGAAGATGAGGAAGAAAACAAATACGTTGAGAAAATATTCGGAGCTGGCAAACGTGCCGTAGGTGTCGGCTGTCCAGCCACATTGAGTGCCCAAAAGGGTCTGCAAGGGCGACAATACATCTACAAACATGTAGGCAAAAAACATACTGGAGGCAATCAGAATCAATGCTGTCCATCGTGCCAGGGCTGAATCTCTCAGTTTCTTTTGAATTTGTTCGGTCATGATATTTGTTTTAATGAGTTATTATTGTCTGTTCATGAAAAGAGGGAGGGCATCTGCCAACACAAATGTGCTTCCTCCAATAAATATCGTATCATCTTCGCGGGCTTCCTCCAGCGCATGTCTTACGGCGTCGGTAACCTTTTCGTATACCCCTCCCTCGAGGCCGTGCGTAGCGGCTTTCGCAGCAAACTCCTTGGCGGGCATTGCCCTCTCAACGGATGCTTGGGTGAAGAAGTAGGTAGCTTCCTTGGGCATGAGCTCCATCACGCCGTCGATATCCTTATCGCTCACCATCCCCACAACCATGTAGGTATTGCCCCCTTGCTGGATAACCTTCTTAAGATGCTCTCCGAGGTATCTCCATGCGTCGGGGTTGTGCCCCGTGTCGCATATCACCCTCGGCTTCTCTCTCAGTGTCTGCCAGCGTCCCATAAGTCCGGTGAGCTCCACCACGTGCCCGAACCCTTCTTCCACGGCTTCACGGGGTATGTCTATGCCAATATTCTCAAGCGTGTCAAGGGCTGCCAGTACGGTGTTGGCATTCTTGTCCTGCATTATGCCGCCAAGCTCGCCCGTGATTGGTCCGTATTTCACGGTATCGAAATGCCACTTGAGGTCTTCCCCAATGTGTGCTTCCTTCATCAAATCCTTCCTCTTAGAGGCAAAGCATATCGTTGCGTTGCTCTTTGCACCGGCGCCAAGAAATACTTCTGCCACGCTACCCTGATATACCTCTCCAACAATGGCGGGTACACGTGGCTTGATGATGCCGGCTTTCTCGAAGGCTATCTTCTCGAGTGTGTCGCCAAGGAATTGGGTATGGTCCAAGCTTACGTTCGTGACGATGCTGAGTATGGGGGTGATGATATTAGTGCTGTCCAATCTTCCGCCCATGCCTACCTCCACGACGGCAAAGTCGACCCTCTCGCTACGGAAATAATCGAACGCAAGGGTGGATGTGAGCTCAAAGAAAGAGGGGTGAAGCGGCTCGAAAACCGCGCGGTGGCGTTCCACGAAATCCACCACATATTCCTTGGGAATCATCTTGCCGTTTACACGTATACGCTCACGGAAGTCAAGAAGATGGGGCGAAGTGTAGAGCCCTACTTTGTATCCCGCCTGCCGGAGGATGGCAGCAAGGAGGTGACACACCGACCCTTTACCGTTTGTGCCTCCCACATGAATGGAAGGGTAGGCCTTATGCGGATTGCCTAAGTAATCGTCTAATGCAATGCTGGTACCAAGTCCGGGTTTGTATGCGGATGCTCCGCTATGTTGAAATACAGGTGTACTTGTATAAAGGTATCGAAGTGTGTCTTCGTAGGTCATTTCTATCGTTTTTCTCTTGCCCCACAAAAGTAGTCTATTTAATCCATATCTTTGGCCGCCGTAAATATAAAAGGAGGAAAGAGGAATGGAAAAACGACATGTGGAATACACTCCGGAAGGAGGCGTTTGCTCGAAGAAGATGATTATAGATACCGAAGACAACGTAATCACCAATGTGCAGATTGTAGGCGGTTGTGCCGGAAACACCCAAGGTGTGAGCAAACTGCTTGTGGGTATGTCTGTGCCCGAAGCCATAAAGCGTCTTGACGGTATCGACTGCAATGGGAAAGGCACATCGTGCCCCGACCAACTGTCGAAGGCCTTAAGGCAGATATAAAGGAAACCTTTGGGGTATCGGAACAAAAAAGGTGCGTCGTGAGAAACTCAATTACGACGCACCCTTTTCTTTTGTGACCTGGGAGGGGCTCGAACCCTCGACCCAATGATTAAGAGTCATTTGCTCTACCAACTGAGCTACCAAGTCGAAGCAATTTTGTTTTCTTTCCCGGTTAGTGACCTGGGAGGGGCTCGAACCCTCGACCCAATGATTAAGAGTCATTTGCTCTACCAACTGAGCTACCAAGTCGAAAAACACCGCGATGTTTACTTCCTAATCGCGGGTGCAAAGATATGTGTTAGATTTTTCTCTGCAAACATTTTTTTGCTTTTTCTGCGCTTCCGGGAATAGATTTATTCCAATTCAAAGACTTCGGAGGGCGTTGTACGCTTGAGAGCGGTAAGCGAAACGTCTTTGCCGACACGGATTCCCTCTTGAAACAGACGGATATCGACGGTCTTGTAGGCAAGCTCCGGGTGGTTATTGTCGCGACTGAGGTGGCAGAGCCATATATCCTTCAGCTTTGGGGTATAGTTGGCAGCAAGGAACTCGGCGGCCTCATGGTTGCTGAGATGACCTGAGGGACCTGCCACGCGCTCCTTGAGGAAGGGAGGATAGTTGCCTTGCTTGAGCATGACCTCGTCGTAGTTGGCTTCGAGGACGAGGTGGGTGGCGAGGCGTACATAATGGCTTATGGTGTCGGTGGTATGCCCCACGTCGGTGGCGATGACAAACCGATGGTCGCCATACTCGATGTAGTATCCCACATTGTCGGAACTGTCGTGAGGAACCTCAAAGGCTGTGATTGTGAAGTCGCGTATGGTGAAGGGTTCTTCTTTTGCGATAATCCGGCGCGAGCTTATAAGGGTCTCTTCCACGTAACGGCTCTTGTCTATTCCCTTGTGCACGGCATTGGTGGAATATACGGGGATGTTCATCTGCTCGCCAAGGTAGCCGACGGTCTTTATATGGTCGGCATGGTCGTGCGTAACGAGAACTGCAAGGATTTTGCTAAAGTCGATTGCCTTATCCCGCAATACTTTCTTTATGGTACGTATTCCGATACCGGCATCAATAAGTATCCCGTAATCGGGGGTACCGAGGTAGTAGCAGTTTCCGCTGCTTCCGCTTGCTAAACTGAGAAAATATAGTTTCATGTCTTCTTTTATATAATTCAAGAACGGAACGCATCTGGGATGGTGACCTCCCCAATAAGCGAACAGTTCATATGCTCCTTCACTTCCTCCGGAGAGAGTCCGTGGCCGAAGAGGAACATAAGTTTGGCGACGGCGCTTTCCGTCGTGCTGTCGAAACCACTGATGACGCCTGCCTCCAACAGCTTGAGGCCTGTCTTGTAGCGGTGCATCTCCACGCTCCCGACATTACACTGCGAGACGTTTACAATAACGATGCCGCGCGCCACTGCCTCTTTAATCATGTTCAAGAACCAGTCGCAGCTCGGAGCATTGCCGCTGCCGAAAGTCTCCATCACCACGCCTTTGAGGTCGGGAATATTGAGTATGCTTTCCACCACATGCGGGGATATGCCGGGGAAGAGCTTTAGGATAGCTATGTTGCGGTCGAGCAGGTAGTGGGGCTTTAGGGGTCGACGAGATACGGGGTGATAGATTTGAGCAGTGTCGTATTTGATATACACACCGGCATGCGCCAGGGCCGGATAGTTGTAGGACCGGAAGGCGTTGAAGTTGTCGGCATTGATTTTGCTTGTACGGTTACCACGAAGGAGGTCGTTCTCGAAGAAGATACATACCTCGGGAACAACGGGCACTCCGTTATCCTTGGCGGCAGCAATCTCGATTGCCGTGATAAGGTTTTCTTTCCCGTCGGTACGCAACATGCCGATGGGCAGCTGCGAGCCGGTGAAGATAACAGGCTTGCTGAGGTTCTCGAGCATGAAGCTGAGCGCCGAGGCAGTAAACGACATCGTGTCGGTGCCATGGAGCACCACAAACCCATCATACTTGGCATAGTTGTCGGCTATAATCCTCACAAGCTTCATCCACGAGTCGGGCCCCATCTCCGAGGAGTCGAGCACGGGATTGAACTGATAGGTGGCAACGGTGTAGCCGAGCTTCTTCAGCTCCGGCATATTGTCGCTAAGATGTTGAAAGTTGAACGACTCGAGCACTCCGGTTTCCGGGTTTTCAATCATACCGATTGTGCCGCCGGTGTAGATAAGTAGGATGGATGCGTTGTCTTGTTGGTCGTTTGTTATTACTGTCATGGCGCAAAGTTAGTGAATTTATTCTTCTCCTTTCAGTACGGGTACGCTTATATGGTATTTCACGGCGATGATACGGGTGATGAATATGCTGACGGCGGAGACAAGCTGAGTGATGGCAGGGCTCACTCCGGCGAGCATACACACATAGTATATCCCTCCGCCGAGCACGCAAGCCAGGGCGTAGATGTCTTTGCGGAATATCAGGGGCTCTTCGTTGATGAGTATGTCGCGCATCATACCTCCGAAGGCACCGGTGATTGTGCCCATCACCACTGCCACCCACATGGGGAAGCCATAGTCGAGCGTTTTGGCTATACCCACCACGGCAAACAGTCCGAGACCAATGGCGTCGAAGATGAAGAACGTATTGTTGAGTCTGATTACGTACTTGCGGAAGATGATGACGAACAAGAGGGCGAGGCCGGATACAATCAGGTAGGAGGCATGCTCCATCCAGAAGGGCGTTGCGTTGAGCAGTATGTCGCGTATCGTACCGCCGCCAACGGCAGTTACCAGCCCCACCACGTAGGCACCGAACCAATCAAATTGTTTGGCTGAAGCCAGTCGGATACCACTAATGGCAAAGGCAAACGTGCCGATATAGTCGCAAAGAAGGATAAAATCTGTCATTTTGATTATTTGGGGGCAAAAGTATATATTTTCTCGGGTATCACAGTTGTTCCCCGACAATCGGCAGAGGATTTAAGGACATATATATGTTTTGCCCAAAAGATATATATGTCTCGAGCAAAACATATATAT
>CAVGKO010000032.1:0-11811 GCA_963629885.1 Anaerobutyricum sp. | reverse complement strand
CATCAAGGGGGTACGCGATGATGACAAGATTGACGTGAGTCTCACGCCACTGGGGTATCAGAGAATAGAAGGATTGGCAGGTATAATTCTCGAGTCGCTAAAGAGCCAAGGCGGATTTATTGCCGTCCACGACAAAAGTGCCCCGGACGTAATTCAGTCTCTTTTCCAATGTAGCAAGAAAAGTTTTAAGCAAGCCATCGGTGCGCTCTACAAGCAGCACCTCATCACCTTGGAAGAAGATGGTATACGTTTGGTGAACAATTAGTCGAGTTTCAACACTGCCAAGAAAGCTTTCTGAGGGACTTCCACGGTACCAATCTGCTTCATCCGCTTCTTGCCTTCTTTCTGTTTCTCCAACAACTTACGTTTACGCGAGATATCACCGCCATAGCATTTGGCGGTTACATCCTTGCGCACTGCCTTGACCGTCTCGCGGGCAATAATCTTCGCGCCGATTGCTGCCTGAATGGCAATATCGAACTGCTGACGTGGAATCAGTTCCTTCAGTTTCTCACACATACGACGGCCAAACGCCACACTGTTGTCCACATGCGTCAAGGTAGAGAGCGCATCCACCGGCTCTCCGTTTAACAGGATATCCAATTTCACCAATTTACTCGGACGGAAATCGTGTATATGATAATCGAAAGAAGCATACCCCTTGGATATACTCTTCAGTTTGTCGTAGAAGTCGATTACTATCTCACCCAAAGGCATGTCGTAGTGAATCTCCACGCGGTCGCCCGAGATATACTCTTGCTTCACAAGAATACCCCGCTTGCCAAGGCAAAGCGTCATAATCGGGCCAATGAAAGTGGTATTGGTTATGACCGTGGCACGGATATATGGCTCGTCGATATGGTCAATCAATGTCGGGTCGGGCAAACCACTCGGGTTATGCACCTCTATACACTTCCCTTTCTTGTCGTACACCTTATACGAAACGTTGGGAACTGTTGTAATCACGTCCATATTGAACTCGCGGTCCAAACGTTCCTGCACAATCTCCATATGTAGCAATCCAAGGAATCCACAACGGAAACCAAAGCCCAATGCTGCCGAGCTTTCCGGCTGGAATGTTAGAGAGGCATCGTTGAGCTGCAACTTCTCCAACGAAGCGCGCAAGTTCTCGAAGTCCTCGCTATCGATAGGGTAGACACCGGCAAAGACCATCGGCTTCACCTCCTCGAAACCGGAAATTGCCTCCTTGGCCGGCCGCGCCACATGCGTAATGGTATCTCCCACCCTAACCTCGCGGGATGTCTTGATACCTGAGATGATATACCCCACGTCACCCGTTCCAATCTCATTGCGAGGGGACATATCTAGTTTCAACACACCCACCTCATCGGCGTCGTATTCCTTCTCCGTTGCGATGAATTTCACATGGTCGCCTTTATGAATCACACCATTCACAACCTTGAAATAGGCAATGATACCACGAAACGAATTGAACACTGAGTCGAAGATAAGACACTGGAGCGGAGCTTCCGGGTCTCCTTTGGGGGCGGGCACCTTTTCAACAATCGTATCCAGTATCTCGTATACACCCTCCCCGGTCTTACCACTCGCTCGAAGAATATCTTCACGAGGGCAGCCCAACAACTCTACAATCTGGTCTTCCACCTCATCCGGCATAGCACTGGGGAGGTCTATCTTGTTTATTACGGGGATAATCGCCAAGTCGTTCTCGATAGCCATATACAAATTGGATATCGTCTGCGCCTGTATCCCTTGGGCGGCATCAACAATCAGTAGCGCACCTTCGCAAGCGGCAATGGAACGGGAGACCTCATACGAGAAGTCCACGTGCCCCGGAGTATCAATAAGATTCAGGATATATTTCTCACCCTTGTAGGTATATTCCATCTGGATGGCGTGACTCTTGATTGTAATTCCACGTTCACGCTCCAAATCCATATCATCGAGGACTTGTGCTTGCAAGTCTTTTCCTTCAACAGTCTTGGTATATTCCAGCAATCGGTCTGCCAGCGTACTTTTACCATGGTCTATATGAGCAATAATACAGAAGTTTCGGATATTATTCATCTTGTGATATCAATGTTTCGTTACCTATGGTCGGAGCCCTCATGGCCCTCACACCTATGGGGCAAAGGTAATGCTTTTTTCAATCGAACATGCGCTTGAATTTACTGAATATCTTCTCCTTCATCGTATGGTTGGGTTGAAAGTTGGGTGAGTTTTCCAAGCCGTTCATTATATCCTTTTCCGAAGAAGACAACGTCTCAGGGATATATACGCTTACATTAACCAACAAATCACCCGTGCCGTAGCTGTCCACCGAAGGAAGTCCCTTGTTGCGCAAACGCAAGACCTTTCCCGGTTGTGTGCCCGGCTCAATCTTGAGTTTGGCCTTACCGTCGATGGTCGGAACTTCAACAGTGCAACCCAATGCTGCCTGAGGAACGCTCAGCAAGAGGTTATACAATAAATCGTTCTCATCGCGTATCAGTTCAGGATGCGGTTCTTCTTCAACGAGGATAAGCAAATCGCCATTGACACCTCCATGTCGGGCGGCATTTCCCTTACCACTCATAGAAAGTTGCATGCCTTCAGCCACACCTGCCGGAATTTTGATGGTGATAATCTCATCGTCGCGCACAACACCTTCGCCGCCGCACTGCGTACACTTCTTTGTAATAATCTTACCCTCGCCACCGCAGGTCGGGCAGGTGGACTGCGTTTGCATCTGCCCCAGGATTGTATTGGCTATACGAGTAACAACACCACTACCATGGCATGTTTCACAGGTCTTTGAGCTATGGTCGTCTTCCGCCCCACTGCCATGACACTTGCTGCAGGGGACATACTTCTTGACCTTAATTTTCTTTTCTACGCCGTAGGCAATATCCTTCAAACTCAGTTTGACTTTCACACGCAAATCCGACCCGCGGTTCACATGTCTGCCTGCCCGTGAGCCGCCGCCAAAACCACCGAATCCACCAAAGCCGCCAAAGTGACCGCCAAAGATATCCCCGAACTGCGAGAATATATCATCCATGGACATACCTGCACCGAAGCCACCGCCTTGGGAGGCACCACCTACTCCGGCATGCCCGAACTGGTCGTAGCGCTGACGTTTCTGAGGGTCACCCAACACATCGTATGCTTCAGCCGCTTCCTTAAACTTCTCTTCAGCTTCCTTGTCCCCGGGATTTTTGTCCGGATGATATTGTATTGCTTTCTTTCGATATGCTTTCTTTATCTCTTCTGCCGAGGCATCTTTCGACACTCCCAATACCTCGTAATAATCTCTTTTAGCCATCTTTTCCTCAAATTGTTGTTATTTGCCCTCCGACATATCGTTTATTCTCCCACAACCACTTTTGCATGACGGAGCACCTTATCGTTCAAAGTATATCCCGTCTGCACACAATCCAAAACATTTCCCTTTTGGTCCGGAGTCGGAGCCGGTATGGTTGCCACAGCTTCAAACATTTCTGTGTCGAAAGGTTGCCCTATAGCCTCGATGGCTTTCACTCCCTGTTGGGTCAGATATGCCACAAACTTGGAATAGATAAGTTCCACGCCTTCTTTCATGGCATCTCCACCCTCGGAGTTACGAAGGTTATGCAAAGCCCGTTCGAAATCGTCCACAACAGGCAACAGATTCTTCAGAGCGGCTTCACCGCCACTTTTAATCAAGTCAGCCTTTTCGCGCAAAGTACGTTTACGGTAATTGTCGAATTCAGCCATCAACCGAAGGTGTGAGTCGTTCAGCTCATCATATTTCTTCTTCAGCTCATCCATTTCCTCGGTCACATTGTCAGCCTCCGCACATTTCTCTGCCGCATTTTCCTGTTCAGGCTGCAAATTTGTCGTTTCTTTGTTTTTCTGACAGGTTTTCTTTTCCGCTGTTTCTTCCTTTCCGTTAAAATTCTTTTTGCTCATGATTATCTTGATTTTCCTATTATTTACTAATTGTCAATATTGTACAACAGCCATTCTTTGTCACCACCACATAGCTGTCCCCCTTATCACACATGGGAGTAGCATCAAATATACTGCCAACTATTCTACAACCTGCAAAAAATATCCATACCTTTGCCACTACATTTTATAACAGAAATTTAGGCGTAATGAAGAGTGTTATTTTATCCGTATCATTGTTGTTTGCTTTTCTAACCGGTTATGCTCAGAGCCGGAGTTCGGAAATTTGCAGAATAGGGTTCACCTACGATATCAGTCAGAGTAATAATTGGGGTACGCATAAACCCGTTATCACCGGCATTACTCCTTATTCTTCGGCAGAGCTTGCAGGCCTAAAGCAAGGTGATGTGGTGGAAGAGATTGACGGTGTGCAGACAGCAGAAATCTCATCGGAAGAGATTAATGAGTTGCTCAACCCCGCAGGTAAAAACGATGTGATACTAACCATCTCCAATCTTGCAACAGAATCGAAGCAGGTGATGGTGAAGAAAGACTGCAAGAAGGTTAACTCCATCACGGAAGACCAGTTGGCAACAGCCTTCGCAATGTATAGCCTTGAGACCACAGGAGAGAGGACCTTTACCTGTCCGTTCAAGACCGTTGTAACAACCGACACTGTCAACTTCGGCAAGTTCCACACTTTTGCCTTCGCACCGATTGACGAGAACAACCGGAAACTGGAGACAGCTATAAATAAATGTATAGAGAAGGAACTAACCAAGAAAGGTATGACGGCTGACGCAGAAGAGCCGGACATTTTGATACAGACCTTCTACTACTTCGACAAGAACCCCAACTTCAAGGGAGAAAACAAAATCACGGTTGATAAGGAACATACCTACCGTTATAATTTTGCACAAAACAAGATGGAGGACTTCCCGTTCCTCAGCAATTCGGCAGCGGAAGCAGAAGCAGAATACTTGCTGCAGTTCGGGTTTCGTATGATTGACCAAGCCATCATCCCGGGGCGCGTTCTTTGGGAGTGCGAGGCCAACGAGTTGATGGAAGACTCTTATAAGATGGATGAATATGCCCGCGTACACGTGCCGCTCATGCTGATGCAATATCCGTATGTAAAGTATGGCAGAAACGTAGTGTTTAATGTATCGCAGAAGACTTATAACTACACCGGCATAAGCTACGACATAGATAGACTGGAGCAGGTAACCAGCGTTGCCCCTAACTCTCCGGCATACGAAGCAGGGCTACGCACCAACGACGTGATAGAGGAGATTAACGGCAACAGCGTGGAGTATTCCGCCGAGGAATTCACTGCGGGATACAAGAGTTTTATCACCAAGACGATGAAATATCGCGACCCGAACACTCAGTTCACCGACGCCGGCGGTTTCAAGCGTTGCATGTATTGGAGCACGTTCAGCTACCCGAAGGTTGCCGAGGCTCTGCAGAGTTCGCGCTACATGGGAGCTTTCTCTTACCTATTCTATTATGCTCCTTATATCAACCCCGAGGGCAACAATGCTTGCACATTTGTTGTTAAGCGAGGCAAGAACAAAACAGAAATCGTTGTCCGCCCAACCGTCCGCAAAGAGGTATCGGTGGAGGTGAGATAAGGAAGTAGACCAACGTGATATATCCACAACACTTTGAGCAGAAGACGGGGTTCAACACCATCCGCCGTCTCATTGGGGATAAATGTTTGAGTCCGCTGGGACAAGAGCGAACCATGGAGATGACCTTCTCAACCAATTATGAGGAGGTCTCTGTGCGTTTGGAGCAGACCGACGAGTTTGTACGCATCTTGCACGGCGAGGCTGAGTTCCCATCCAATTATTTTTTTGATGTGCGCCATTCGCTTAAGCGGATACGTCCGGAGGGCACGTGGCTGGACGAGAAGGAGCTGTTCGACCTCAAGCGTTCGTTGCAGACGGTTGGCGACATTGTTCGTTTCTTTCGTCCGAACGAGGAGGGCGAGACCCTCTACCCTGCCCTTGCGGCATTGGCTGAAGGGGCAATGGTGTTCCCGCAGTTGGTTACGAGGATTGACACCATACTCGACAAGTTCGGGCGGGTAAAAGACAATGCCTCGCCCACATTGGCAGAGATACGCCGGGAGATTACCGTGGCGATGAGTGGCATCTCGCGCAGCCTGCAATCCATACTTCGGAGCGCACAGGCAGAGGGTGTAGTGGATAAGGACGTGACACCAACCATGCGCGACGGCCGACTGATGATACCTGTCACCCCGGCATTCAAGAGAAAGATAAAAGGCATTGTGCACGACGAGTCGGCAAGCGGCAAGACTGTCTTCATTGAGCCGGAAGTGGTGGTGGAGGCCAACAATCGTGTAAGGGAGTTGGAGGCAAGCGAAAGAAGGGAGATTATCCGCATACTTACGGAGTTTACCGACACGGTGCGTCCGTTGGTGGGAGATATCCTGCAGTCATACGAGTTTATGGCAGACATCGACTTCATCCGAGCCAAGGCGCTTTTTGCCGACGAGGTGAAGGGCATAAAGCCGAGGGTGGAGCCGGAGCCGTTGGTTGATTGGGCACAAGCCGTCCACCCGTTGCTCTATCTCTCCCTGCTAAGACAAGGCAAGGAGGTTATCCCCCTCGACATCACTCTGACCGAAAACAGACGTATCCTCATCATCTCCGGGCCCAACGCCGGTGGCAAGAGCGTATGCTTGAAGACTGTTGGGTTGCTACAATATATGTTGCAGTGCGGACTGCTCATACCGCTCCACGAGAGTTCACGCACGGGGATATTCTCGGGCATCTTTATCGACATTGGTGACGAGCAGAGCATAGAGGACGACCTGAGCACATATAGCTCTCACCTCACCAACATGAAGTATTTCGTGCGGCATGCCGACGAGAAGACAATAATCCTTATCGACGAGTTTGGTGGCGGCACGGAGCCACAGATAGGCGGTGCAATAGCCGAGGCACTGCTCGAGAGGTTCAACCGCAGCCGTTGCTTCGGGGTTATCACCACCCATTATCAGAACCTAAAGCATTTTGCTGAAAAAACTCCGGGGGTGGTCAACGGCGCCATGCTCTACGACCGTCACCTCATGCGACCCTTGTTCCGCTTGTCGATTGGCAACCCCGGCAGTTCGTTTGCCGTGGAGATAGCCCGCAAGATAGGACTGCCCTCGGATGTCATTGCCGATGCCTCAGACAAGGTTGGGTTGGCTTATATCGATATGGACAAGTATCTCCAAGACATTGTTCGCGACAAACGTTATTGGGAGGGCAAGCGTCAGAACATCCGCAAGCAGGAAAAGCAGCTGGAGGAAATCACCGAACGTTACGAGAAAGAGCTCGCGGAGGTAAACCGTCAACGCAAAGAAATACTTCGTGAGGCCAAGGAGGAGGCATCGCGCATCCTTGCCGAAGCCAATGCCAAAATAGAGAATACCATCCGCGAAATCAAGGAGGCGCAAGCCGAGAAGGAACAGACCAAGCAGGCACGCCGGGCTTTGGAGGAGTTTAAAGCCTCTGCCCTCAATGAGAAAGAAGAAGAGGGGCGCATCGACAAGAAGATGGCAAAGCTCAAACAGCGTAAGGAACGCAAGAAGCCAAAGACGGAGACCGTGACCACCACGGACGTGATTGCCGTGGGCGACAATGTGCGATTGAAGGGTCAGACAGCCGTGGGCACCGTGATGGAGCTGCAAGGCAAGCAGGCACTCGTGGCTTTCGGGATGATAAAGAGCATGGTGAAGATAGAGCAGATAGAGAAGGTGAGCCGAAGCATGATGAAGAAGGAAATACGCAAGACCACCTTTGTGGGCTCCGACACCGCCGAGCAGATGCGCGAGAAGAAGCTCAATTTTAAACAGGAGATTGACGTCCGCGGCATGCGTGGCGACGAAGCCCTTCAGGCTGTCACCTATTTCGTCGACGATGCCATACAGGTGGGTGCCTCACGCATTCGCATACTCCACGGCACAGGCTCGGGTATCCTTCGCCAACTGATACGCGACTATCTGCATTCCGTGCCCGGGGTCAAAAGTTATCACGACGAACACGTCCAGCTTGGCGGCGCCGGCATCACCGTCGTAGAGTTGGAATAATCGGCAACTGTTTTCGGGGACATATATATGTTTCGAGCAAAAGATATATATGTTTTGACGGAAACATATATATGTCCCGTCAAACAAGTGCCGATGGTCTGATTCCGTGTTATTCGAATAAATGACCCGTTTTATACGAACAAATTGACGATTTTATTCGTATAACAGCCAAAACGGGTATCAATAGTTTTGCCCGAAGCTATTATCACATTCATTTTTCACCCCTCGTTTCATCGGCATTAAAACGACGAACGAACGTTGGGTCTCCAAGGGTGGAAAAAACCCGATTGGTTAACCGATGGGGTTTTGGCGGCGTCGTTACAGAGTGATTGGGATGCCGCGGTAGAAGTCGAGGATTTTTGCTCGGAAGATGAAGTTGTATTTCGCTTGTGCCTGTTCTGCCAAGCTCTGCGCATACTTCGTTTTGGCTTCGCTGTACTCAAAGACGGTGCTCTTGCCGGCGGCATAGCTGTCCTCGGCATAGGCAAACGCCACGCGCCCCGCCTCGGCAGACTTGCCGCTTGAGATATACTTCTCCTGTGCCGCCGTGGCATTGTAGTAGGCTTGCTGTATCTCCTTGTAGAGTGTCTTCTTTGCGTTCTCCACCATCAGCTCGCGGTTGTGTATGGCAATGCGTGCCGAGCGGACGCTGTTGCGCACCTGAAAGCGGTTGAAGATGGGTATGCTAAGGCTGAAGCCGATGTATTTCTGTCCGTTGTTTCTCAGCTGGTCGCCAAACGGAGCATTATAGTATTCGCCGCCGAAGTTATGATAGTAGCCGGTGCTATATCCGGCGCTGAGGCTGAGCTGCGGGTAATACCCTGCCTGCGCCACCTGCAGCATCTTCTTTTGGCTCTCAAGGAGGTATTGCTGCTCCATAACCTGAGGCTTAACCTTGGAGGCATAGTCATACACATTGTCGGGAGGGACAATGCTGCCCATATAACGCTCCACGGCATCTCCGGTATCCGGTTCCGTCACGTCGAACGACTCACACTCCTCTCCTATCTCGAGGCTCTGCGCAAGGTCGAGCAACGCCAGCTTCACGTTGTTGCGCGACTCGGTGAGCGTCACCTCGTCTTTTGCCAACTGCGACTTCATATCATAGACTTGCGACTCGGGCACCTTCCCTGCCGCAAAGAGCGACTCCGTCTTGGTTACCTGCTCCATGCTGAGCTTCACCTGCAGCTCGGCAATCCTCAGCACCTCCTTGTTGTAGAGCACCTGTAGGTAGTAAGACGCCACGTTGACTGCCAAGTCGTCCTTCGCCTTGTTTAATGTCTCCATGGCTGCCTTAAGGTCCATCTTACGGGCAGCAATGTCATTGGGAATCTTGAAGCCGTCGAAGAGGGGCATGGAGAGTTGTATGGAGGCGGAAGTGGTTGCCGAGTTGCGGTCCACTATAAGTCCGTCGTTTGCCTCCGACCGCCCGAAGCCCAGGTTCTCGCCCACCCCGGCATTAACGCTCGGCAGCCAGCTGTGACGGCTGGTATGGAGTGTCACCTCCTGGTCTTGCCGCTCCAGCTCACGTTGCTTGAGGTCGATATTGTTGTCAATGGCGTAGCGTATGCATTCCTCAAGCGACCATACCTTAGCCTCCCCTTCAGCCCCGGCAGGCGGACAAACCAAGAAGGATGCCATTGCTACGGATAATATTATGTGCTTCATTGTTTCTATGGTTTTTTTAGGTTCTATTTCTCGTCTTCCTCAATCGCTCCGCCACGAATCTTGTCTTCCTCCTTAAGGCCGTCCTTCACCTCTATCTTGATACCGTCGGAGAGACCGACAGTAACGAGACGGCGCTCAAACTGCTGCGAAGGCTTCTCGGCAGTCAACACCTGCACAAAGGCAGAGTCGCCACTAAACTCCACACAGCTCTCGGGCACTGTCAATACGTTCTCCGCCTTCTTAAGCACTATCTCGGCATTGGCACTATAGCCGGCACGGATAAACGCGTCTTCGGGCATGCTTACGGCTGCCTTTATCTCAAACATCACGGCACCGTTCTCTTCCGTCCCCTTGGGCGAGACGTACTCGAGCACTGCATCAAACGTGCGGCCACTCAATGCACCTACCGTCAGTTTTATCGGCATACCCTCATGGATACGGCCCACCTCCGTCTCGTCTACGTTGCCACGGAATATCATCTTGTTCATGTCGGCAACGGAGGCAATGGTAGTACCGTCGTTGAAGGTGTTCGACTGTATCACACTATTACCCACCTTGACGGGCACGTCGAGTATCATACCTGTGATTGTGGAGCGTACCTGCGTTGTGCTGGAGGCTTCCGAGCGGCGCGAGATACCCTCACGGATGATATCGAGGGCGTCTTGTGCGTTCTCGTCCTCTTCCTTAGCCTTCTTATATTCCGAGAGCGAAGTCTCATATTCTTCCCTTGCAATCACCCCTTGCCGATGAAGCTCTTCGTTACGCTTATAGGCGGCGGTAATCTGCTCGAGATTGATTTTGGCAACCCTGACACGCGATTCGGCAGAGTTGAGCTGCACCATCTCCGGTATCACCTTGATGCGGGCAATGATTTCGCCTGCCTTCACCATCTGTCCGGCTTCCTTCATCAACTCGGAGATGATACCCGACATCTGTGGCTTGATGAGTACTTCATCGCGAGGTTCCACCTTTCCCGTTGCCACGGTCTTTGTCTCCACAGTGTCGCGCACCGGCGTCACCACCTCATATACGGTAACCTCCGGCCGGGATTTCTTCCACAAGAAGTAGAACGTGCCAATCACGGTTGCTCCCACCAATGTCAGAAAGACTATTCGCAGGATTTTCTTTACAATACGATTCTTCATGATTTCTATCTATGTTTCAATTATTATTCTTCCCTTATGGCATCTATTGCCTTTATCTGCATGGCTCGCCAAGCCGGTATCAACCCAGCCAACAGGCCGCTTACGAGCAATACTATTGTTGCCGCCACGGCTGCACCGATATGTATCTCCGGGTTACTGAAGAAGGTGTTGTCGCTCGCCGCCTTGCTTAAGATGAACTTGTCTGCCACGTCAAGCAGAAACACTCCGCAGCTCAATCCCATCAGCCCGGCAATGGCTGTGAGCAGCAGGCTCTCGCTCATTATCTGCGATATTATATCCAACGGCTTGGCACCAATGGCTCGTCTCACACCTATCTCCCTTGTCCTCTCGCGCACCGTTACCATCATTATATTACTCACACCGATGATACCCGCCAAAAGCGTACCTATGCCCACCAACCATACAAGTATGTCGATGCCGGTGAAAAGCATGTCGAATGTTTCAAACTGCTTGGCTATGGTGAAGCAGCTGACGGCTTGTGGGTCGGTAGGCGAAATCTCGTTCTGCGTCTTTAGCACCGCCGTGATATCGTCCGCCATCCGCTGACAGTTGTATCCGTTCTCTGCCGTGGCACAAAGAAACCAAAACTTATCGCCCATGTTCTCCACCTGCTGAAGAGTGGTATAAGGCACCATCACGCTTTCTTCCGTACGTCCGCCAACCTGTACACGCGGCTTGGGCTTAACCACCCCTACAACCTGATAGTAGATACCGTTCACACGTATATACTCGCCAATGGGATTCTCGCCCGGGGTAAACAGTTCCTCGCAAACAAGACTTCCTATCACGCAGACCTTACGCCTCTCTTTTACATCTATGTCGTTCAGCAAACGACCCTTCAATACGTGCTGCGTCTCTATCTGAAAATACTCCGAATGAATGCCACGCACATTGTTGGTTCCGGCCTTCTGCCCTCTCACCACATTGTTCTTTCCGCCCCACGAGAGTGCCATGGGCGAAAGATAACGAACACCCTTCACC
>CAVGKO010000031.1:0-12009 GCA_963629885.1 Anaerobutyricum sp. | reverse complement strand
GAGATAAAGGATTGCCGCTTGGCTTACTTGACGGTGCACTGCGGCTTGGGTAACTTCCGCGAGATAGATGTGGAAGACCTCACCAAGCACAAGATGGATTCGGAGCAGATGATTGTGAACTCCGACGTTGTTGACATAGTGAACAAGGGTAAGGACGGCGGTCATCGCATCTGTGCCGTGGGTACATCCGTGATGCGAGCAATAGAGACGGCAGTGAGCACCGACGGACACTTGAAGGAATTTGAGGGATGGACAAACAAGTTCATCTTCCCGCCATACGATTTTCATGTTGCCAATTGCATGATAAGCAATTTCCATCTGCCTTATTCCACGCTGCTGATGCTGACGGCATCGTTTGGCGACTACGACCTCACGATGAAGGCATACAAGGAGGCAGTGAAGGAGAAATATCGCTTCGGCGCGTATGGCGATGCAATGTTGATACTCTAAGCTTATGGCAACGGCATACCTTGGTTTGGGTACCAACATGGGTAACAAGCGGCGAAACATGATAACAGCCGCGGCATTGTTGGCTGAAAGGGCGGGAGATGTTCTCGCCCTTTCGGGTTTCTATGAGACCGAGCCATGGGGGTTCAGTTCAGAGAATACCTTCCTCAATGCGGCTTTGAGGCTCGAGACGGAGCTAAGGCCCGAGGAACTTTTGCAGGTGACTGAGCAGGTGGAAGCAGACATGGGCCGCAAGGAGAAGAGCCACGGGGAGTATCACGACCGCATCATCGACATCGATATCCTTCTCTACGACGACCTCGTGATTAACACCCCGCGTCTTGTCATCCCGCACCCAAGGATGCACGAAAGGAGGTTTGTTTTGGAGCCGCTGGGCGAGATAGCCCCCGACGTGGTTCACCCGGTGATGAAAAAAAGCATAGCCGACCTTATGTAGGGAAAAATAATTATATACTTTTGCCCCCGAATTGAAGTGGATAGATTTGTATTGCTTGCAACCACAGGAAAAAATGCTAAAAACATCATCATTGAAGCCGCCGGTCGGCGGGCAACCATTTCCCCCATCGTCAATTCGCAAACCATTAATCATTAAAAACGATGAGTTATTTATTTACCTCCGAATCGGTGTCTGAGGGACACCCCGATAAAGTAGCCGACCAAATATCGGATGCTTTGCTTGATGAGTTTCTTGCTTACGACAAGGACTCGAAAGTAGCTTGCGAAACCCTTGTAACGACCGGACAGGTTGTCTTGGCCGGAGAAGTAAAATCGAGCGCTTATGTTGACGTGCAGGAAGTGGCGCGTGGCGTGATTGAGAAGATTGGTTACACCCGTAGCGAGTATCAGTTTGAATCGAAGTCGTGTGGCGTGTTCTCTGCCATCCACGAGCAGAGTGGCGACATCAACCGCGGCGTGGAACGCGAAAACCCTTACGACCAAGGGGCGGGCGACCAAGGTATGATGTTCGGATATGCAACGAACGAGACAGAAAACTACATGCCCTTGGCGCTTGACCTCTCTCACAGCTTGCTTATGGAGCTTGCCAAAATCCGCAAGACGGAACCAAACGTTATGCCTTATCTCCGTCCGGATGCAAAGAGCCAGGTGACCATTGAATATGAAGACGGCGGCAAGCCTCTGCGTATCGATACCATTGTTATCTCAACCCAGCACGACGAATTTATTGCCCCCAAGGGAATCACCCAAGAGGAGGCAGACCACGCCATGCAGCAACGCATTGCTGCGGACGTGAAGAATATACTTGTACCCCGTGTGAAGGCACAGTATCCGCCCCACGTGCAGGCATTGTTTACCGACAATATCACCTATCATGTGAACCCCACGGGGAAGTTTGTTATTGGTGGCCCTCATGGCGACACGGGGGTTACGGGGCGTAAGATTATTGTGGATACCTATGGAGGAAAGGGTGCCCATGGTGGTGGAGCATTCTCGGGCAAAGACCCTTCGAAGGTTGACCGCTCGGGGGCTTATGCGGCACGTCATATTGCCAAGAACATGGTGGCTGCCGGCGTTGCCGACGAGATGCTTGTGCAGGTATCGTATGCCATTGGCGTTGCCGAGCCGATAAATATCTTTGTCAACACCTATGGCCGTTCGCATGTAAACCTCTCCGACGGCGAGATAGCCTTGAAGGTGCGCGAGCTGTTCGACCTGCGCCCCAAGGCCATTGAGGAGAGACTGAAGCTGCGCAACCCCATCTATCTCGAGACTGCCTCTTATGGTCATATGGGCCGGAAGCCGGAGCAGGTAACCAAGACATTCATCTCGCGCTACAATGCGGAACCTGTTGTGTGTGATGTGGAGCTTTTCACTTGGGAGAAACTCGACTATGTGGACAAGGTGAAGGAAGCTTTCGGATTGAAATAACCGATATTGTACGCAATTTTGTATAATTCACTACATTTGCCGCCGAAAACAACAATATATATATTTTCATGTGTAGATTTATTAAGTTTCTATCGCTTGCTGCAATCATTCTATTGGCAGCAGCATGCAAGGAGACGTCTTCATTCAAGTACGAGACAGTCTCCGGCGACCCGATGAACGCGCGTATCTATACGCTCGACAACGGGTTGAAAGTGTACTTGACAGTGAACAAGGAAACGCCGCGTATCCAGACCTACATTGCTGTTCGCGTGGGTGGAAAGAACGACCCTGCCGAAACAACCGGATTGGCGCACTACTTCGAGCACCTCATGTTTAAGGGTACGCAGAAGTTCGGCACTCAGAACTACGAGGCAGAGAAGCCCATGCTCGACCAGATTGAGCAGCTCTTTGAGGTCTATCGCAAGACAACCGACGAGGCAGAACGCAAGGCCATCTACCATCAGATTGACAGCGTTTCCTACGAAGCTTCGAAGCTTGCCATCCCCAACGAGTACGACAAGCTGATGTCCGCCATCGGTGCCAACGGTACGAATGCCTATACGGGCTTCGACATGACCGTATACACTGAGGATATCCCGTCGAACCAAATCGACAACTGGGCAAAGATTCAGGCAGACCGCTTTGAGAACAATGTTATCCGTGGATTCCACACGGAGTTGGAGACCATCTACGAGGAGAAGAACATGTCGCTCACACGCGACGTCAGAAAGGTGTATGAAGCTATCCTCTCATCCCTCTTCCCCGACCATCCTTATGGTACGCAGACAGTGCTCGGCACGCAGGACCACCTGAAGAACCCGTCAATCACCAACGTCAAACACTATCACGACGTATGGTATGTGCCAAACAATATGGCCATTTGTATGTCGGGTGATTTCGACCCGGACCAGACGGTGGAGATTATAAACAAGTATTTCGGTCACCTGAAGCCGAACCCCGACCTGCCTAAGCTGCCCGTTGCACAAGAGTCGCCTATCAAGGCTCCGGTGGTAAAGGAAGTATTGGGCTTGGATGCCGAGAACGTAACCATAGGATGGCGATTCCCCGGTGTCTCTTCTCCGGAGTCGGACTTGCTGAATTTGGTAAGCAACATCTTGAACAACGACAAGGCAGGTCTTATGGACGTGGATTTGCTGCAGCAGCAGAAAGTGCTGGGTTGCTACGCCGGGGTATACGACATGGCAGACTATAGCGCCTTTGTTATGAACGGCCGTCCGAAACATGGACAGACCCTCGACGAGGTGAAAGACCTTCTCTTTGCCGAGATAGAGAAACTGAAGAAGGGCGAGTTCGACGAGAGATTGCTGGAGTCGGTTATCAATAACTTCAAGCTTATGCAGATGCAGAGCCTTGAGAACAACGAAAGCCGCGCAGACATGTTTGTTAGTGCATTCATCAACGGCGTGGACTGGAAAGACGAGGTTGCACAGATTGACCGCATGAGCAAAATCACCAAGCAGCAGATTGTGGACTTTGCCAACAAGTATTTCGGCAACGACAACTATGCTTTGGTATATAAGAGAGAGGGCAAAGACCCGAACGAAAAGAAAATCGACAAGCCGCAGATTACTCCTATCGTGATGAACCGCGACAGCTCGAGCGCATTCCTCAAGGAGATTCAGGCCTCTGAGGTTGCTCCTATAGAGCCGGTATTCCTCGACTACGATAAGGACATTCAGAAGCTCACTGCCAAGAGTGATATCCCTGTGCTCTATAGGCAGAACACAACCAACGACCTCTTCTCGTTGATTTATGTCTTCAATATGGGTAACAGCAACGATAAGGCGCTCGGCGTAGCTTTCAACTACATGAAATACCTCGGCACTTCGAAGAAAAGCCTGAAGGAAATCAACGACGAGTTCTATCACTTGGCTTGCTCCTTTAATGTTACTCCCGGTGTGGAGCGTACGTATGTTACTCTTCAGGGCTTGAAGGAGAACATGCCGAAGGCCATGGAGCTGTTCGAAGAAATCCTGGCAGATGCTCAGGTGGACAAGGATGCCTACACCAACATGGCTGCCGATATCCTTAAGGAACGTGCGGATGCCAAGCTGAACCAGATGCAGAACTTCAACCGCTTGTTCCAGTATGCCATCTGGGGACCGCAGTCGCCGGCAACCAACGTGCTCAGCACTGCCGAACTTCAGAACATGAACCCGCAGGAGCTGGTTGACCGCATCCACAAGATAAACACCTACGAGCATAAAATCTTGTATTATGGTCCGGAGAAGACCGACGACCTCGTGAAAATACTTAACCAGTATCACAACGTGCCCGAGAAGCTCAATAAGGTTGAGGAAGTGACAAAGTTCCAGTATCAGGAGACACCCGAGAACAAGGTTTTGCTTGCCCAGTATGATGCAAAGCAGATATATTTCTCTGCCGTATCCAACCGTGGAGAGAAGTATGATGCCTCAGCACAGCCGATGGTGGAGATGTATAACGAGTATTTCGGTGGTGGCATGAATGCCATCGTGTTCCAGGAGATGCGTGAGGCTCGCGGTTTGGCTTATAGCGCTGCTGCATTCATGATAACTCCTTCAATGCTGAAACGTCCGTATGTCTACCGTTCGTTCATCGCAACTCAGAACGACAAGATGATTGACGCAATGAAGGCATTCGACGAAATCATCAACAACATGCCGGAATCGGAGAAGGCATTCAAGCTGGCAAAAGATGCCTTGATTGCCCGTCTGCGTACCGACCGTGTCACCAAGATGGATATACTGTGGTCTTACGTCGATGCCCAAGACCTCGGCCTTACCACCGACAGACGCAAGGATTTGTATGAGAAGGTGCCGTCGATGACTTTGGCTGACGTGAAGGCCTTCCAGGAGAAATGGGTGAAAGACCGTAAGTACACCTATTGCATCCTTGGCGACGAGAAAGATTTGGATTTGAAATCACTCGCCCAGTACGGACCGATAACCCGCTTGAGCAGCGAAGAGTTGTTCGGATATTGATAAACATTGTTCCCGGACGTGTTCGGGAACACCAAGAAACGCCTTCGCAGCTTCTCTGAATTAGTTCACTGAGGCTGCGAAGGCGTTTTTTGTGTTTCCCCGTAGCCGCGAGCCGGCGGGAAGGAAGAGTACAGTGTTTCCAAGTAGCCGCGAGTCGGCGGGAAGGGAAAGTACAGTGTTTCCGGGCAGCCGCGAGTCGGCGGGAAGGGAAAGTACAGTGTTTCCGGGCAGCCGCGGGTTGGCGGGAAGGGAAAGTACAGTGTTTCCGGGCAGCCGCGGGTTGGCGGGAAGGGAAAGTACAGTGTTTCCGGGCAGCCGCGGGTTGGCGGGAAGGGAAAGTACAGTGTTTCCGGGCAGCCGCGGGTTGGCGGGAAGGGAAAGTACAGTGTTTCCGGGCAGCCGCGGGTTGGCGGGAAGGGAAAGTACAGTGTTTCCGGGCAGCCGCGGGTTGGCGGGAAGGAAGAGTACAGTGTTTCCGGGCAGCCGCGAGCCTGCGGGAAGGGAAAGTACAGTGTTTCCGGGCAGCCGCGAGTTGGCGGGTGAAGAGGTCTCTATGATTCTTCTTCCTCTTCCTTTATCTCCATCTCTTTGACTTTGCGGAAGAGGTCGGAGGCGAAGATGAAATCGTTGAGGGCTTTGTTGCTGGAGGTGATGACCTCGTCCTTGTTGCCCTGCCATTCCTTCACTCCGTCTTTGATGAAGATGATGTTCTCGCCGATATTCATCACGGAGTTCATGTCGTGGGTGTTGATAACGGTGGTCATCTTATATTCCGAGGTGATGTCGTGGATGAGGTCGTCAATCAATAGGGATGTCTTTGGGTCGAGCCCCGAGTTAGGCTCGTCGCAGAAAAGATACTTGGGGTTGAGCGCTATTGCCCTTGCGATGGCTGCACGCTTCATCATACCGCCGCTTATCTCCGAGGGATACAAACGCTCGGCAGCCGAGAGGTTGACGCGCTCGAGGCAAAACATTGCCCTCTTCTCCCTTTCGCGGTAGGAGTCCTTTGAGAACATATTGAGCGGAAACATAACGTTCTCGAGCACTGTCATGCTGTCGAACAAGGCAGACCCCTGAAACAGCATCCCCATCTCGCGGCGCAGCATATTGAGCTCTTGCTTGTTCATCGACGTGAGGTCTCTTCCGTCGTAGAGTATCTCACCCTCTTCGGGCTTCATCAATCCGATGATATTCTTAATCAATACAGTCTTTCCCGAGCCGCTTCGCCCGATGATGAGGTTGGTCTTACCCGTCTCGAACACTGCGCTGACGTCACTCAAGACCCTATGTCCGTCGAACGATTTCGTTATGTTCTTTATCTCTATCATGTAAGCATCAAGTGGGTTAATACTACGTCTGCCAACAATATCATGATGCTACTCATCACCACCGAGTTTGTGCTTGCCTTACCAACCTCCAAGGCTCCGCCGCTCACATAATAGCCAAAGTAGGAGGCGATGGACGCGATGATGAAGGCATAGACAACCGACTTGATGATGGAATACCAGATATAAAACTCGTTGAAGTAGAACTGCAGTCCGTATTCAAAGGAGGCAGGCGTCATGCCCGTGCCCGTTGAATAGCTGGCGGCTATACCGCCCACAATGCCGGTGAACATACTGAAGATAACCAGCACCGGGATGAAGAGCATCAAGCCCACAATCTTGGGCAGGATGAGGAAGTTCGCTGAGTTGACTCCCATAATCTCCATCGCGTCTATCTGCTCTGTGACACGCATCGTGCCTATCTCGGAGGCGATGTTGCTGCCCACCTTGCCGGCAAGAATCAAACACATGATGGACGAGGAGAACTCCAAGAGGATGATTTCGCGGGTGGTATATCCGATGGTGAACTTCGGAATCAGCGGGGAACTGATGTTTAGCGAAATCTGTATGGCTATAACCGTACCGATAAAGATGGAGATGATGACCACAATCCAAAGCGAGTCGACTCCCAGCTTATAGATTTCCCTTATCAGCTGCTTGAAGAACATGCTCCATCTGTCGGGGACAGACAAGGCCTTCCCCATCAGCATGACATATTCCCCCATTTGGTGTAGTGCTTTGTTCATCCTTATCTGCGGCGTACGCTTCTAACCGGTGCCGATTTCTCGGCCTTCGGTGTCTTTGTCTTTGCTGTAGTTGTCTTAGTGGAAGAATTGCTTCGGCGTATGGTGGCTTTCTTCTTGCTCTTGGCATCCTTCGCCGTCACCTCCGTCTTGGTGGTGTCGGGCTGAAACCAAAGAGCCTTCTCGAATGCCACAAGCTGACCCTCGATGTTTTCCTGCTCCCTCTTGAGCGAGTCGGGCGTCGGGCAGTATGCCTGCAGTGGCTGGTTCATCAGGTTTTGCGTCTTGATGATGTCGCCCTCAAACATGCGGCGACGGAAATAGTCGTCGATGGTGAACGTCATGGCGTTGTTGATGTTCGAGGTCATGATGTAGGAGGTGTTGACATACGGACGAAGGCTCTCGTAAGGAATCCAGAACATCGGCATGGTGAGCTCGCCCACGTCGCCTGCAGTGGTCATAATCGGGCATATGGCCAATGTCTTTATGTCGAACACCGAGTTGTTTTGGTCGAAATACCACGCTTCCTTTATATAATAGGCACGGACGCTCTCGGAGGGGATGTCGTTTTCGTTGATAACAAGTTCGCTGCTCCCACCCTTTCCGGCTATCTCTTCGTAGTAGATGCCAAAGCTGTCGAGCACCTTCTTCAAGTCAATCCTATTGCCCTCGCTGAAGTCTTCGTAGCCGTCTTCATACTGATACGCTTCAATCTTGCCCTCGCTAATCAGCGTGAAGATGGTGGAGAAAAGATTCATCTGCCCGTTCATGGGAGTGACCGGATAGTAGAGGGGTGTGTTCTTCTCCTTCGTGAGGTCTATCTGCCGATACAAGACGCGCATCCAGCGGGCATTGCCCACCTCCTGTGTCATGCGTTCGTTCATGTCTTGTGCCCGCACGGTCAGTTCGGGTATGCTGCTATCCTTCTTGTCGTTTACCCGTTCCCCGCGAGAAGCCTGCGGTGCTCTTCTTTTCTGTTGCCCGGCAGTATTCTCCGAGTCTTCTTGCGCCTGCAAGGGAGAAGCAGCGAAGAACAAACCACACATGGCTGCCAGTATGTAATAAAAACGTCTCATATTATATTGTTATCCTTGTTTGCGGCGCCCCATGGGGGCTGCCTCCTTTAATTTACAATGACTTCTATTGGTGTAAGGGTACGCTCCATGCCATCCGGACCTTTGGCCACCACGCCACGTATGTAGAAGCGTTTGCCTCTTGTCAGGCGGCGGATACGGTCTTTCTGTCCACTCGAGAAACGTGCTCCCTCCGATACTTCGGGTATTGCGTTACCCATGGAATCGAAGAATATCAGTTCGAAACGCAACACGTCGAACTTTATGTTCAAGATATCGTCGTCGATGGCTGCCTGCAATACCTCCGTCTCCACCAAATTGCGCTTGCTCATATTACCGCCACGGAACTTACGCATATTGCCGTTCTGGTCCTTATACTCTATGAACGGCATCGGGTCGGGCAGGGCACGCACGCGGAATGTGTTCTTTGCCATCTGCACAGTGCGGCCGTCTGCCATACGTGCACTCACGGAGATGACAGCGTCGGTCCCCACCTTCGACGGACGGGCTTCCCAAATGTCGCCCTTGCGAGTCAGCGTTCCGTTGGTCATGCTGGCAGTGATGTTTCCACTCGGCACTCCAGGCACGGCTATACGCATGTCGTTGGCAATGCCCGCATACAATACATTCATCAACAGCGGGGCAACGGTGGCACTCGGCTCTGTGACGAAATATTCGCTCTCAAAGTTCTGGCGCATGATGCTGCCGTCGTTGTTGGGCATCTCGATATATCCCTTGATGGGGTAGGTGCCCGGAGCTCCGGCAATGGCTGTAAACAGTCCGCGGTTCTCCTCCGGCAGTTCCTTGCCGTTTACAAATATCGTCGGGCGTTTGGTTGAATCAACGGCAGAGAGCACGATGTTTGCCTTATACTCTCCTCCGCGCATCACAATCTGGCTTTCGGGAATGACCTGTGCCGTTATCTGGTTCACGCGGTAGTCACCCACGTCCACACTCTTCAGAAGGTTGCTCAATACCTCGCCCTCTGCGTAGCGGATATCGCTCTGCAGCTTGGTGAGCAAGGTCACGGCAGCTGCCACCGGCATGTTCTCAAACAATGCCTCTTCCCACGAACGGGTGTTGAGACCTGTCTTGTGAGGTGGCTCTGTGCTCAGGCTGGCCTCAAGGATATGGGTCTTGGCGCTGTCTTGCAACATCTCGCCCATCATCCCCCTGTAGGCATCAATGGCTTCACGCAGCTTCTTCCCTTCTCCGGTAACCGGACCGAGCATGACGCGCGAAGCAGCCTCAAGGTCGTCCTTATGTTCTATGTTGTTTACATTGGCGTCTTTTCCGTCGGCAATCTCCGCAATACGCTCCTTCAGATGCTGCACGTAGTTATACAAGCTGTCGGAAGCCTGCTTTACCTGCTTGCCTTTGTCATACCATTCCTTCACCTTCTCAGGGTTGGACTGATAGTATGAGCCCAGCTCATTTGCCACGATATCGTTGCGATGCGTAGAGTTGTCGATAGATGTGCGCAAACTGTCTTCCACGAGCTCGAAACCGTCGAGAACCTCCGACGATACATTCAGTGCCATCATCGCGATGAACACCAAATACATCAGATTAATCATCTTCTGACGGGGCGAGTTGGGATTATTAGCTATTCCAGACATTTTTCTTTCGTTTCGTTTATCAGGTTATCTGGCTACTTGTTGCTGACCCGGGTTGGTGGTATACGGAGCCTGCGGCTGATATCCGTACTGGGGCTGCTGATAGCTTGGCTGCGGCTGCGGCTGCTGATAAGCGGGAGCTGCACCCATGTTGACCGTCATGGCCTGAAGCAATCGGCTGTATACCTGGTTGAGCTCCGAGAGCTGACGGGTCATCTTCTCCGTCTCGTTGCGGAACACCGAGCTGTCGGTAACCGAACCGTCGTACATCTCACGTATGCGGCTCAAGCCTCCGTTGATGTGTTCAATGGATTCAATCTGCGAACTGATGCTCTTGAGCTGTATCTCGTAGATGGTGTTCAATCCGGAGATGTTGCGGTTAAGCATTTCCATCTGCTGCACATATCCGCGTGAGTTCTGGCTGATGCCGTCCGAATTGTCAGTGATGCTCTTGTAGGAGTTGAGCAATGTGTCGGATACGTTGGTCAGCGAGTTGGTAACAAGGCTGAAGCGTTCCATATTCTCGGACATATTGGACAGCTGTTCCAAATATTTCTGTGTGGCCTCGGTCAGCTCTGCCATCTTCGAGATTTGTTCGGCGGCGCCGCTCAGCTTCTTGATGCTTTCGCTCAGAGTCTTCGTGTCTTCTTCGCTTACGTCGAGATTGCCCAGTTCGCCGGTGGCACCTGAGTTGGCTGTGGCACCAAAGTTGATGTTGATACCCCCTGTAGCATGGCTCTCGTCGGCATTAGGCGCGCCCGCTCCGGCAAAGTCCGGACGGTCCATCGGGTTCTTCGACTTCAAAACGGGGAACACTTCCTCCCAATGATACTCGTTCAACGGATGTTCGAATGCAGAGATGAAGAACACCAACGCCTCCACTGTCATTGCCACGAACAGGATTTGGTTGCCATACGGCAGGTGCAACAACTTGAACATGGCACCTATGATTACGATAGATGCACCCCAACTGTAACAGAAATTCAGCACTCTCTTTCCCATGTCACTGGAAAGAAACATCTCGATTCTGTTTTTATATCTTCTATATTTTCCCATGATGTTGTATTGTTTCTTGATTTACTTTTTCCCTTTCGAACGTGAGAACCCGATTTGTGTGCGTGCGCAACGGAACCCGATATACGAACGGGTCTCGTTCTGATATTCGAATGTGCGCATATCCGAGCGGATGAACTGTGCCACGTCTTTCCACGAACCACCGCGTACCACCTTTTTCTTCATTGCATATGGGTCTTCCTTCGCTGCGTTGTAGCGGAGGTCGGGGTTCATGTCGCTCATCTGGCTTGGTCCCGACTCGGAATACATGGTGGATGTCCACTCGGCAACGTTACCTGCCATATCATACAGACCAAACGGGTTGGGGGCAAAAGACCCTACGCGTGAGGGAATCAAATGACCGTCCTCAGTGTAATTACCCTTTCCCGGTTTGAAGTTTGCCATGAAGCAACCCTTGGCATTCTGTAGTTCGTCGGTAGACCACGGATATTTGTTTTCGTTCTTCCCGGCACGGGCTGCATACTCCCATTCGCCCTCTGTAGGCAAGCGGAACGACTCTATTGCCTGTCCCGATGGGAAGTTCAACGATTGCTTGAACATATCGGTGCGCCATACGCAGAAGGCAGTGGCCTGCTCCCATGATACTCCCACAACGGGATAATCGTCGTAACCCGGATGCTGGAAGTACATACGCATATAGGGCTCGTTGTAGGCATTGTTGAAATCGTTCACCCAACAGGTCTCGTCGGGGTACACATTCACGATGCGGGTATGGAGAAAATCCCACGGACCACTCAACGGACGGGTGATAGTCTCGTTTACTATATTGCCTTCGTCGTCGATATATGCCGTGTCTTTCGAAATCATGACAACCTCGTTCATGTCGACCTTTATATCTG
>CAVGKO010000030.1:0-12072 GCA_963629885.1 Anaerobutyricum sp. | reverse complement strand
CACGATTTCCGTTTCCTTAGTTATGGCGACAGTTCGTTGTTGCTCTAAGGGGGGGGGGAGGCAATAAGAAGCCGTTTCTTCCGTTACCTTTTTTAAACGCGAACATCATGACGAAAAACAAAAGGATATATCTCTGCCTTGCATGGTTGGTATTAGCCGGCATGCTCTTCTCCTGCAAAACGCCCAAGCTGAGCGACGCAGAAGAGAAGCAGAGGATTGGCGAATACTTCGAGGCGGCAGCCATCTACCGCAAGGTATACGCCAAGACATCTCCTCAGAAAAGGACCTTGAGAGGATATATTGCCTATAGGATGGCGGAATGCAACCGTCTTATCAACAACACGCCGAAAGCCACCAGTGCATATATGAATGCCCTGCGCTACGAATATCCCGACAGCATCGTAAGTCTCCGTCTGGGGCAGATGTATCAGAAGAGCGGCCGCTATGCCGAGGCCATACGCTACTACAACGACTTCCTCCAGGTGGCACCCGAGAGTGAGCTTGCGGCAAACGGCATAAAGGGATGCGAGCTGACACCAGAGTGGAAACAAAACCCCACCCGCTACATCGTGAAGAAGATGGAGAGGTTCAACTCTCGCCGGGGTGAATTCAGTCCGATGCTTTACGGAGAGAAATACGACCAGCTGTACTTTGCGTCGTCGCGTACACCCAAGGGTGCCGGCAAGAACAAAGACGAATCCAACAGCGCCATCACAGGTGTAAGAAACAACGATTTCTACCTCGTAAAGCAAGACGAGCACGGCAACTGGCTTGCCCCCGTGGAGATAGAAGATGCTGTGAACACCGAGTTCGACGAAGGCACGCCATCGTTCTCGAAGGACGGCAGCACGATGTATTACACCTACTGCGCACAAGACCCCGAGGGGCCACGCACGTCGGAGATATATGTCTCCTCCCGAAGCAGTGCCCAATGGGGCAAAGGCACACGTGCCTCGATAGTGAAAGACTCTGTGACAGCCCTGGGGCATCCATCGGTATCGCCCGACGGCAAATATCTCTATTATGTATCCGATGCCGTAGGTGGGTTCGGGGGTAAGGATATCTTCCGTTCAAGGCTTGTGGGGAGCGACTTCGGACCAATGGAGAACCTCGGACCGGAAATCAACACTGCGGGGGACGAGATGTTTCCTTACGTACGCGACTCCGTGACGCTCTACTTTGCCTCCAACGGACATCCGGGCATGGGGGGACTGGACCTCTTCAAAGCCACGCAAGACAGCACGGGCAAATGGCATGTTGAGAACCTCAAGGCACCCATCAACTCCTCTGCCGACGACTTTGGCATCACCTTCGAAGGCCCAAAGGAGAAGGGATTTTTCAGCTCCAACCGCAACGATGCACGCGGATACGACCATCTGTATTCGTTTGAGCTGCCAACCATAACGGTGTTCATCGAGGGTATTGTATACGACGTGGATGAATATCCCATTGAAGATGCCACCATACGTATCGTGGGTAGGGACGGACTGAACGAGAAGGTGGTGGCAAAGAAGGACGGCACTTATAAGGTGGAGCTCGAGCGCGACATCAGCTACGTCATGATGGCAAGCGCACGCGGCTTCTTGAATCAGAACTTTGAGCTGCGCACCGGACCGGAAGAGAAGAACGAGACATATATCGTTGACTTCTACCTCACGCCCATCAGCAAGCCCGTGGTTATCGACAATATCTTCTACGACTTCGACAAAGCCACCCTAAGGCCGGAATCGGAGAAGGCCCTCGACGAGATGATAAAGATGCTCAACGACAATCCCAACGTGGCAATAGAGCTGGGAGCACATACCGACCGCAAGGGTAGCGACCAATACAACGAACGTCTTGCGCAACGCCGTGCACAGTCGGTTGTGGACTATCTCATAAAGGGAGGCATTGATGCCGGAAGGCTGGAGGCCAAAGGCTATGGCGAGAGCGTACCGAAGGTCATAACAAAGAAGATGGCTAAGAACTTCGACTTTCTGAAGGAGGGCGACGTGCTGACGGAGGAATTCATCCTACAGCTGACGCCGGAGCAACAAGAGGTGGCAGACCAGATAAACCGCCGCACAGAGTTCAAAATCGTCCGCACCAACTACAATCTGTTCTAAGGAGAAAAATCAGGAGTACCGATACTTTTGCCCGAAAGTATCGGTACTTTTCATCAATAGTATCGGTACTTCGGTTTAGACCTCCGGAAAAACGGGTATCGACAGTCTGTTTTCGTTTATTCGAATCATTCGCCCGTTTTATACGATTAAATTGACGGTTTTATTCGTATAACCGTCCAAACGGGTATCAATAGTTTTGCCCGAAGCTATTGGTAGAATTGGGCAAATCTATTAGTGGAATTTCCGAGCCCTAAAAATGAAAGTCCGGACTCCGCTTTATCGGCGAGGTCCGGACTTTGTTTTTGTGGGGTTCTCCAGGTGAAATTATTCTACCGAGAACTTATATATACATTCGCTTGTATATTTCTCTCCGGGGTTCAACACAACGCTCGGGAAATCCGGGTGGTTGGGGCTGTCGGGATAATGCTGTGTCTCGAGGCAGAACGCTCCACGATGCGGATAATTCACGCCATGCTTGCCAACATCCTTTCCGTCCATAAAGTTACCCGTATAGAACTGAATACCCGGCTCGGTGGTGTATACCTCCAGCGCGATACCGCTTGTTGGCGAATAAGCCTTGGCAGCCACCTTGTTCTTGTCGCCACCGGTGTTCAATACCCAGTTCAGGTCGTAGCCGTGACCAAACTGCAGTTGCTCGAAGTCCTCGTCGATGCGCTTGCCAATGGCTATCGGAGTACGCAAATCCAACGGAGTACCCTCAACGGGACTGATGCCCACAGGTATCAAGGTGCTGTCCACCGGAGTGTAGTTGTCGGCATTAATCATGATTTGCTGGTCAAGCACATTGGAGCCGGGCACACCCGAGAGGTTGAAGTAGCTGTGGTTGGTAAGGTTCAGCACCGTCTTCTTGTCCGTCGTAGCCTCATATTGGATATCAATGGCATTGTCGTCGGTCAACGTATAAGTAACCTTGATGTTAAGATTACCCGGGAAACCTGCTTCGCCATCCTTGGAGAGATAGGTCAGCTCCAATGCCTGTTTGCTGATTTGATTGGGTATCCACAAGCGGGTGTGATAGCCCATCGGGCCGCCGTGCAGGCAGTGCGTACCGTCGTTCTTTGGCAAATTGTATTCCTTGTCGTCCAAGGTAAACTTGGCTTGGTTGATACGGTTGCCATAACGGCCAATCAGCGCACCGTAGTTGCCGTCGGACTGAATGTAGCGGTTTACATTGTCGTAACCCAAGACTACATCGGTCATTTTACCATTCTTGTCGGGCACCATCACAGAGACCAGTCGTCCGCCATAGTTCGTAATACAAGCCTCCATACCCTTCTTGTTTTTCAACACATACAGATGAGTGGGCACATCGTCCACCACCACCTCGAAATCGGACTTCAAGAGCCCGGAGTCGGTTACATTCTTGTCGCCGCACGACAACAACAAACACATTGCCATGACAGCCATACAACATTTCATTTTCATCTCTTTCTCTGTTTAATTAATTTGCCTCAAAGGTACGAAAAAGTAAATTTCTGATACCCTGCCTCTCTGCCAAATGGTGACAGCGTGCCAAAATCACTACATATAGTGATTGCCGTTTGCGGGGCTTTCGCGTTCCTTTGCGAAACAATCAATAAGTATTTGGGATATGACAAGACATACATATATATATATGCTGGCCATTGGCTCTTTGCTATGCCAAGGGGAGCTGAGGGCAGAAGAGCACATCGGCGAGAGAGACACAATAAGGACGTATACCGTTGATGAGGTGGTGGTCACTTCCTCAACGAAGGAGACCAACGACCTGAGGCTGCTGCCCGGGTCGGTATCTCTTATCTCTCCGCAAGCCATCTCCGGCCGACAGATAGAGGCGCTGAAGGATATCAGCTCGTTTGTGCCCAACCTCTACATGCCCGACTACGGCTCAAAGATGACCTCGGCAGTGTATATCCGCGGCATAGGTGCACGAAGCAGCGGGCAGTCGATAGGGCTTTATGTCGACAACGTGCCGTATCTCGACAAGAGCACCTTCGACTTCGAGCTCAACGACATTCAGCGCATGGAGGTGTTGCGCGGTCCGCAAGGCACCCTCTACGGACGTAATGCCATGGGCGGGATAGTCAACATCTACACCCTCTCGTCACTGGACTATCAAGGCACGAGGCTTTCACTCAGCGGCGGCAACTATGGTGCCTTCAAGGCCAAGGGCTCGCACTACAGAAAGCTGGGCAGCAACGTGGGCATCTCCCTCAGTGGCTACTACGACCGCAATGACGGTTTCTTTGTCAACGAATACAACAACACGCGGGCAGACAACGAAGAGTCGGCAGGCGGACGCTTCAAGCTGGATTGGCAGATTCTGCCCGGGCTCAAGGCACAGTATACTTTCAACTACGACTACGTCAGCCAGCGGGCTTTCCCCTACGGGCTCTACGACCGCGAGAGGGAGACTGTTGCCCCCATCAGCATCAACGACCCCAGTTCGTATAACAGAAACATGCTCAACAATAGTCTACACCTCGTGTGGCAGACCGACCGCATAATGCTATCCTCCACCACTGCCTACCAGCACCTGAAAGACAATATGAAGATGGACCAAGACTATACCGAGAAATCAATCTTCACCCTTCAGCAGAAGCAATGGCAGCATGCCTGGAGCGAAGAGGTGGCCATCCGCTCGAACCACCAGAAGAACTATCAGTGGAGTTTCGGGGCATACGGTTTCTACAACAGCCTCAATACCGACGGCCCGGTGACATTTAAGGAAGATGGTCTTACTGGCATTCTTCAGACTGCATTCGACAATATGCTTGCCGGCAACCCCCGGGCGCCCAAGCTCACGGTGTATGGCGACGAAAAGAACCAAATCTACTTCCCCGGCTATTTCAAGACGCCGACATTCGGATTCGCCGCCTTCCATCAGTCTACATACAATAATCTGTTCACCGAAGGTCTCTCCATCACTGCCGGCATCCGACTGGATTACGAAAAGGCTAAGCTGGACTACGACTCGTCGGTCGACAGCATGAAGATTGGCGTCTCAATGATGGGCCGCAACCTTGGTACGCTCCCCATGACGGCACAACTGAAGGGTAAGACCTCGCAAGACTTCCTTCAGGTTCTGCCCAAGGTATCCTTAAGGTATCAGTGCAGCCCCGGAACATTCACCTATCTCTCGGTGGCAAAAGGCTACAAGACGGGAGGCTACAACGTGCAGATGTTTGGCGACCTCGTGCAAGACTACGCCAAGTATGACATGATGAACAAGTTTGTGCCCTCGGAGGCAGAAAAGAATAGCCCCTCGGAAGTGGAGCAGGTGGCTTCCTACAAGCCGGAACACAGCTGGAACTACGAACTGGGTATCCGCAGCGAACTGATTAAAAACCGCCTGAAGGCCGAGCTTACATTCTTTTATATGGATATCGAAAACATCCAGCTGACCACGTTTGCCGAAAACGGTAGCGGACGTATGATTACCAACGGGGGCGCGGCAGACAGCTACGGCGCAGAGCTCAGCCTCCGCTGCCTTATTGCCGAAGGACTGACTGCCGATGTGAACTATGGTTTCACCCGTGCCACCTTCCGCAACTACACGGCGATAGACAAGACAAGCGACTCGGAAGTGAGCTACAAAGGTTGCTTTGTGCCCTACACCCCGCGACACACCGTAAACCTCGGGCTGCATTACACAAAGCTGTTGCGCAATTGCTGGCTCGACCAGTTCAGCATCTCTGCACAATGCTCCGGCGCCGGGAAGATATTCTGGACAGAGAAAAACGACATCAGCCAAGACTTCTACGCCGTGCTCAATGCCAAGGCAGGCGTCCGCAAAGGAGCAGTAAGCCTCAACCTTTGGAGCCGCAACCTTACCGACACGGATTATCAGGCATTCTATTTCGAGTCGTTCAACAATTCGTTTATACAAAAAGGCAAACCCTTCCAAATCGGCGCAGAAGTTGCCGTCAGTTTCTAATAAGTAACCCAAGGTCCTATGGCACGAAGAAAAATAACCAACTCCCAAGCAGTATGCCTCACCCTTCTGTGGGGCATCTTGGCGTACATGTTGATAGCCTACAGCAAAGAAATCACGTTTGATGTGGTCTTTGCATTGGTGGCATCTGCCATCATTGTGTTTGTTCCCGTCTACAAGAGTATGAAACGTAAAGACGAATAACATTTCGTAATTATTCTCCGCAAAAAACATGGAAAATGATATTTATTTGTCATTTCTTCTTTCAAATGTTTGCCATCTTGAAAGATTGACTTACCTTTGCGCGTCCCTTGAAGGAAAGAGATGGCAAAATATATCAACAATAACATTACTAAATAAAACATTCTATGAAGGCAAGTGAAGTTTTAGACAACTTAAAAAGGAGATTTCCGAACGAACCCGAGTATCATCAAGCGGTTTCCGAAGTGTTAGGCACAATCGAAGATGTTTACAACGAGCATCCCGAATTTGAAAAGAGCAACCTGATTGAGCGTCTTTGTATTCCCGACCGTATTTACTCTTTCCGCGTAACATGGACCGACGATAGAGGCCAGGTTCAGACCAACATGGGTTACCGTATCCAGCACAACAATGCCATTGGCCCGTACAAAGGCGGTATACGTTTCCATGCTTCGGTAAATCAGTCTATCCTTAAGTTCTTGGCCTTCGAGCAGACATTCAAGAACTCTCTGACAACGCTCCCGATGGGTGGTGGCAAGGGTGGTTCCGACTTCAGCCCGCGTGGTAAGTCGAACGCCGAAATCATGCGTTTCTGCCAAGCATTCGTAATGGAGTTGTGGCGCCACATCGGTCCCGACACTGACGTTCCTGCAGGTGATATAGGTGTAGGTGGCCGCGAGGTAGCTTATATGTATGGTATGTATAAGAAGTTGGCTCGCGAAAACACAGGTACATTCACCGGTAAAGGCATAGAGTTCGGTGGTTCACTGATTCGTCCGGAAGCAACTGGTTATGGCAACGTATATTTCTTGTTGGAAATGCTCAAGACTCGTGGCATCGACCTCAAGGGTAAGGTTGTTACGGTTTCCGGTTCCGGTAACGTGGCTCAGTACACTGTTGAGAAACTGATTGAGATGGGAGCCAAACCTATCACAATGTCAGATTCCGACGGTTATATCTACGACCCGGACGGTATCGACCGTGAGAAGTTGGACTATATCATGGAGCTCAAGAACCTCTACCGCGGACGTATTCGCGAATATGCTGAGAAATACGGATGCAAGTATGTTGCAGGTGGTCGTCCTTGGGGTGAGAAATGCGATATCGCCATGCCAAGTGCCACTCAGAACGAGTTGAACGGCGACGATGCCAAGATGCTGTTGGCAAACGGATGTTTCGCAGTATCCGAAGGTGCAAACATGCCTTCTACACCGGAAGCCATCGATGCATTCCTTAAGGCAAAAATCCTGTATGCTCCGGGTAAGGCTGCCAACGCAGGTGGTGTTTCCGTATCAGGTTTGGAAATGACTCAGAACGCAATGAAGTTGAGCTGGACAAAAGAAGAGGTAGACGAGAAGCTGAAGAGCATCATGAAGTCTATCCACCAGCAGTGCGTGAAGTATGGAACGCTTGCCGACGGTACAGTAAACTACGTAAAGGGTGCAAACGTTGCCGGCTTCATGAAAGTTGCCAAAGCCATGATGGCTCAAGGCATCCTCTAAACAAGACAGATTGGTTTTTTGTTTACATAACGAAAGGTGTGGGATTCCGAGCGCGGGTCTCGCACCTTTTTATTATTCCACGTACAGAACCAAGCCTTTCAGATATTCACCCTCCGGATGGTAGATGTTGACCGGATGGTCGGCTGGTTGCGTAAGCTGATGAAGGATGCGCACACTACGCCCCGACTGCGCCGCCGCACTAAACACCGCGAGGCGGAAATTCTCCTTGCTAACCACCTGCGAACACGAGAAGGTAAACAAGATTCCTCCCGGCTTGATTTTTTCGAAAGCAATGGCATTTAGCTTGCGGTATCCCTGCAGGGCATTATGCAAAACATTCTTATGCTTGGCAAATGCCGGCGGGTCGAGAATGATAAGGTCGTAGTTGCTTCCCATATTCTCGAGATATTTGAAAGCATCCTCGGCAAACGCCTTGTGGCGCGAATCACCCGGGAAATTAAGCTCCACGTTTTTGTTCGTCAGCGATATCGCCTTTGCCGAACTGTCCACCGAATGAACCACCTTGGCACCGCCACGCATAGCATAAAACGAAAAGCCTCCGGTGTAGCAAAACATATTCAACACCGAATGCCCCTTTGCATACTTCTCCAGCAACAAACGATTCTCACGTTGGTCTACAAAGAAACCTGTCTTCTGACCCTTATGCCAGTCCACGTGAAACTTCAATCCATTCTCCGTGGCAATATCTTCAGCTTCTCCCCCATACAGATAACCGTCTTCGCTTCCGAGATTGGCTTTGTAGGGCAAGGTTGTTTCCGATTTATAATATATGTTTTGCAGCGATTCCCCCAACACATGCTTCAAAGCCTCGGCAATATCGTGGCGCGCACGGTGCATACCAACCGAATGAGCCTGCATAACGGCAGTGTGGGCATACATATCAACAATCAGTGCCGGCAGGTTGTCACCCTCGCCATGAACCAAACGATAGGTGTCGTTGCCTTCCACCCCGGCAAGCTTCAACTCTTGCCGCAAACGATAGGCAATACTTATGCGTTCTTCCCAAAAACGGGCATCAATGATGGTCGGCTCAAACGACAGCACTCGCACAGCTATACTGCCAATCTGATAATGACCTACGGCAAGGAAACGTCCATTCGCGCCATACACTTCAACCACATCACCCTCCTCAGGGTTTCCGTCAATGCTTTGAATCGCTCCTGAAAACACCCACGGATGAAAACGGAGCAACGATTCTTCCTTCTTTGGCTTGAGAAAGACTTTGCTGTAACTCATATTGTTTCTTGTTTCAGTTGGTCGTATATTCTTAGGCATGCCCACGCATCGAGGGCTGCATATTTCTGCTGTTGTTCGTTAAGCTCTTCGGCGTTCCAATTGCTCAAACGTTGCTTCTTCGAAATCTTTTTGTTGAAAAGGATGGCATATATTCTCTGAAGACCTGCCTCGCAAATGCCAAACTGCTTGACATAGCCTTGCAATTCCAAGAAATTTACCGGCTTGATATCCGTCCGTTTTCTTATCGCCCCAAAATCGTCGTGCAAGGAAAGACCTATCTTCAATATCTTTTCGTCCATCAAGAAATCTTCCAATGAATGCGGAATGTTAATCTTGCTCAGCCGAAAGAGGAAGCAAACATCCTCAGTGGCAATCTGCATCAGAGAAACCCTATAGTGCTTTCCCTTCTCAAAACAAGGACGCGTCTCGGTATCGAAACCCACCTCATCGAACATCGACAAATAATAAACAGCTTTCTCGCAATCCCGTTCTGTATCGATTACGATAATCCGTCCCAAATATTCCTCTGTTTCGAGAGCCGAAATTTCATCCTTCGTTATTGTTGATGCATACTGTGTCATTATTCCTCGTTCATTTCAATAATTTCATCCTCACCGTAGCGGATGGAGTGAATCGCTTTCAGTGCGTTTAATAGTTGCTGCCCCCAAAACTCCTTAAAGTTGGTTTGACATAGAGCAACTGACCGGAGCATAACTTCTTCATAACCCCCACGGAAAAGCGAGACGAAATTCCCGACATCTTGATAGACATCGGCGAGGCTTTCGGAAATAAATGCGGCAATAGGTGTATCACTATATGGCATATCCGGATGGAATGTTTCCAAAAACGAGTCTCGTTCGCCCAATAAACCGGCAATCCGGGTGCGCACCGACTCATACATTTCTTCCGTAACAGTCAACTCCGGCGTGACATCCTCGTCCGGCTCAATCACAGGCAGGAGCGTTGCCTTCAGGTAAAGCAACGGTAACAATTTGACAGCCTTGTCCACAAAGTCGAAAAGGCTTTTTTCACCAGCCGTTTCAACAAACGAACAAAACTCCAATGCCACTGTTACAAACTCCAGTGTATTGTGCCCGTATATAGGGTCGTTTTCCTTCTTCTCGTCACGTTTCATGATACACCAACGAATTACGATTCGCAAAATTAGCAATTATATTATAAGCGTCAAAATGTCACAAAGAAGCCGCCAAGAGTCTGCGTACAAGCACAATTTTATAATGAAATGTTGACAATCTCAAAATAATGGGCGACCTTAGCGACCCGAAACACGTGAAAGACATGTCCCTTGAAGCATTTAATATACTATTGGTTGTAATGGCGGTCATTGCTGCCATTGTTTTTGTTGCCCTTTATTTCGTGGAAGCCGGATACGGTATGTTGTTCGACAAAAAATGGGGTTTTCCTATCCCCAACAAGATAGCGTGGGTGTGCATGGAAGCACCCGTTTTCTTCGTTATGCTCATCCTTTGGGCGCAGTCAGAGCGACAGTTCGAGACCGTTCCGTTGTTGTTTTTCCTCTTCTTCGAGCTACACTATCTGCAGAGGTCGTTCATCTTCCCTCTGCTTATCAAGGGGAAGAGCAAGATGCCATCAGGTATCATGGCTATGGGGATTGTGTTCAACCTGCTGAACGGCTACATTCAGGGCATGTGGATTTTCTTCCTCGCCCCCGAGGGCTTGTATTCAAGCGAGTGGCTGACTACTCCGCAATTCATCCTCGGTACGATAGTGTTCTTTTGTGGTATGGCCATCAATTGGCAGGCGGACTATATTGTGCGCCACCTTCGCAAGCCCGGCGACACAAAGCATTATCTTCCCCGCGGAGGTATGTTTGAATATGTTACTTCGGCCAACTATTTCGGTGAGCTGATGGAATGGTGCGGCTTCGCCATCTTGACATGGAGCGCCAGCGGTGCATTGTTTGCTTGGTGGACGTTTGCCAATCTTGTGCCACGCGCCAACACAATATGGCATAAATACAAAGCCATGTTTGGCGAGGAAGTGGGAACCAGGAAACGAATCATCCCGTTTATTTACTGATGCATTTTATACTATCAACAAAATAATCTGTTACAACTATGGATAAGAAAGACTCTGTATTATTCACTCCGGCATCCATCGGTCCGCTTACGCTTCGGAACCGTACAATCCGGGCAGCCGCATTCGAGAGCATGTGCCCCGGTAACGCTCCATCGGAGATGTTATATAACTATCATACATCCGTTGCAAGGGGCGGAATTGGCATGACCACCTTGGCATACGCGGCAGTGACGCAAAGCGGACTTTCATTCGAACGACAGCTATGGTTGCGTCCGGAGATTATCCCGGGTCTAAAGAAGATTACAGATGCCATCCATAAAGAGGGCGCTGCCGCATCCATACAGATTGGGCATTGCGGTAATATGTCGCACAAGAGCATATGCGGATGTACGCCTATCTCCGCTTCCACCGGCTTCAATATCTATTCACCCACCTTTGTCCGTGGGATGAAGCAGTCGGAAATAGCTGCCATGGCAAAAGCTTACGGCAAGGCTGTTTTGCTTGCCCGCGAAGCCGGAATGGATGCTGTTGAGGTGCATGCCGGGCATGGCTACCTCATCAGTCAGTTTCTCTCGCCATATACAAACCATAGAAAAGACGAATACGGAGGAAGCCTTGAAAACCGTATGCGTTTCATGAAGATGTGTATGGAAGAGGTGATGAAGGCTGCCGGAAGCGACATGGCTGTTCTCGTGAAGATGAATATGCGTGACGGATTTAAGGGCGGCATGGAAACAGACGAGACCCTGGAAGTTGCCCGAACGCTTCAGGACCAATGCGGCGCACATGCCTTGATACTGAGTGGAGGATTCGTGAGTCGTGCCCCGATGTATGTCATGCGTGGGGCAATGCCTATCCGCACGCTGACCCATTATATGCCGGCAGGATGGTTGCCCGTTGGTGTACGTATGGCAGGAAAGATGATGATACCCACGGTGCCATTCAAGGAAGCATATTTCTTGGAGGACGCATTGAAGTTTAGGGCAGCACTAAAGATGCCGCTTGTATATGT
>CAVGKO010000029.1:0-12259 GCA_963629885.1 Anaerobutyricum sp. | reverse complement strand
GCGAAAATCACTGCAAGTGGTTGCTTGTCAGTGACGAAATAAAAAATTCCTAAACTTTAGATTCGGGTTCGATTCCCGGCGAGACTACACCGAAGAACTTTTATTGGAGAGTCGAAAGAATAGTGCAAGTATCACGTTCTTCTGACTCTCCGATTTTGTTTTAGGGGGGCTTGGAATGAATTTTGACTTTTCTCAGATGGTGTTTGTTTTGTATCGGTTGAGGGCGGCTTGAAGCCAGTCGCATATTTCTTTCGAGAGAGATTCCGGGTAGATAACCTGCAGCCATTGCCCTCGTGAGAGCATGTAGGCTTTGAAATCATCCGTGGGCTTCATCCGATATTCATAATCCGTATACTCATCTGTGCCTCCCAACTCTTTTTGAGATTGGTGGAGGGGGAGGTCACGCAAATTGTATTGTTCTTTTCCGTAGGCTCGGAGAATGATGCGTTCCGGCCGGGTGCCATCGCCAATAACGACTCCGAAGCTATCTCTGAAGAATGTTGCGGCATCGAAATCTTTGTCTATTTCGAATTTCTCCGTGAGCGTTTCGATGTTTTCGATGCGGTCGAAGGAGAGGATACCGAAGTTACCACGGTCGTATTTGACCAAGAGATACCACCTCCGATGGAAAAGCTTTATGCAATACGGGGCGATGGTGTACGACTTTGTTTCCTCCGACTGATAGCGGCGATAGTGCACCGACAACAAGCGGCTTTGCTTCATCGCATCGATGGCCTTATGCAGAAGTTCCCCGTCGGAAGGAATGTTTTCCAGCAGGATGCGCTCTTGCAAGGACAGACTCTCAGAGATAAGGTTGTTAACGCTCAGGGTTGTCAGCATCCAGTTCTGCACGCTGTCTTCATTCAGGACATAATCATTGCCGATGAAGTATCTGTATCCGTCTTTCCGGTCGCAATCGATGAAGATACCGAAGATGTCTTGAATGGCATCCTTATGCCTATTGAAGGTGGTTCGGGCAAAAGGAATGCCCTCGCTCATATCTGTCTCAATCCATTTATCATTGATTTCGGAAAGAGAAATCCTTCCGGCTCTACGAATCGTATTTACGAGCCAGATATATTCCTTAAACAATGTCGGTATCTTCATATCCTGATGTGCTTTCGGGGTTTGGTTACACAAAAATATGGACAAACCGCTTAAAGTCCAACATCCTGGGGTTTGTTGCGCTTGATTTTGATGGTTACATGAATCTGCTGTTCGGGGTGAACATCGGCGTTGATTCGGTTGATACGGCACTCAAAGATGTCGTTCCACCCCATCTCCAAGAGGGTTGCAATTATTTCGTTCTCGTCTCTTGGAATGTAGCCGAGGCAGAAGGCTTCGCCAACGTCCGGGTCGTCGAACATAATGGCCACGGCGTTGGTGTCGAAACGATTGTTCATGTCGCGTTCCAATCTGAGAGCTGTGCCGACTTTAAGCTTGTCCCATACTTCGTCTGCTTCATGATACATGCGGCCGGCAACGTGGCAATTCGTGAAATACTTTTTCTTTGTTTCCATAATCTTGTGCTTTGATGGTTAGTGATAATGTTTCAACCACAAAGATTCGGGGCGGATGTTCCAAAATGCGGTACATGATGAAACAAATTTCAGATGGACGTAAAAAACGGGAGGTATAAACCTTTTGCCCGAAAGGTTTATACCTTTTCGCTGGAAGGTTTAAACCTCCGGCAAACAAAGAGCCGACTGTTTTGGGTAAAAGAGTCGATTGTTTTGGTGAAAACAGTCGGCTCTTTTGATTTCTCCCGACAAGGGGTTTTTACCAATGTGTCGACCCTTTTCATCAAAAGGGACGACACATTTGGGCAAAAGGGACGACACATTTGCTTTTTCTCGGCAAGGCGGGTTTTCCCCAACTTGATATCAAGTTTGCCCAAATGTGATATCAGATTTGCTCAAATGTGATATCACATTCTATTTTTCGCCCCTTTCCGGACGGACGTCATTTCATCCGATTTTGCGGTATTCGCCGGGCGTTTTGCCGGTATGGCGCTTGAAGAACCTTGAGAAATGTTGCGGATAGTCGAACCCAAGGCGGTTGCTGACTTGATTGATGGAGAGAGTGCCGTCGTTGAGCAGTTCTTTGGATGCCGCAATGATGTGCCCGCTAATAAAATCGCGTGCGTTCTGTCCGGTCTCGGCCTTCACCAATTCCCCGAAGTAGCCCGTCGAGAGGCAACATTTGTCGGCGAAATACGACACCGAAGGGAGCCCTTGCTCGGCGGCATTGTTGCGGAGATACTCGTAGAGAAGGCTCTCGAACTTCTGAACAACGCTATGGTTTATCTCCTCACGGGTGATGAACTGCCGGTCGTAGAAGCGGAGACAGTAGTTGAGCAGCAGCTCGATATTGCTCACGATAAGTTCCTTCGTATGCTTGTCGATGGCGCGAGAGAGCTCCTGTCGTATCATTTCCACCACGTTCCGGAAAATATCGACCTCCTGCGAGGAGAGGTGGAGCGCCTCCGCGCTGGTGTAGGAGAAGAAGCCGTAACGCAGCATCTGCTTTGCGAGGGAGGTCCTGGCAAGGAAATCCGGGTGAAACACTACGGCAGTCCATTTGGGCGTCGTCTCCTTTGACGGGAGAACGTGTAGGGATTGTCCGGGGGCAAAAGATGTTACGGTCATCTCGTCGTAGTCGTATTCGGTCCTCCCGTAAGAGACGTGGCAACCCTTGGTCTCTTTCAGATATATCATATAGAGGCCAACATGCAACATGTATTCCTCCCCTTTGTGGGTTGTATTGGTTTGGCGGGCAACGCTCACCAACGGATGCAACGTTTCGAAGCCATTAAAGTCATTGAACTGTTGAACTGTGTCGAATCGAACTTCTTTCATAGAATATATAGGTTGTTTCTCCGGTGCAAATGTAACCAACAATGAGCGGCCTTCCTTGTACCCGTATTCCTTAAGGGTTTACCCGTATTGCTGATATTGGGTCTCTAATCCGTCAGCTCCTTCTCGTCCACCGAGCCCCATTTGCTTCCGTCAATGATGCTTATGTTGAAGGAACCTTCCGATTGGGCTGGCGAATACAACTCGCCGGTATAGCGGATGATTTTGTTTGTGAGGGGAGACACGTCGCTGATGGTCCAGGCACGTATCGTGTCGCCGGCGGCTCCTATAGAGGCAATGTTGACAGACAACGCTTCGTTGCTCTCCGGCACGAAGGTGTAGAACGAATGGGTGTATTCTGTTTTCCCGACGTCTTCTGTTGTAAATTCATCGGAGAACACTTGTGTCTCTGCGGAGACAATGCCTTTCCCGGAGAACGCATTCAGTTTGTTTGCTTGATTCTTTACTGAGATGTCGAATCTCTTTACCTCGTCAGGCACAACATCCGATGCCCGAAATTCCACCCGGCAGACAATTCTTTCCAATGAGATGTCCTCGGTCCTGTCTTGGGCTTTCTTGTCGATAATGAGGTCTGCTGCCTCATAGAAGGTGTCAGACACCTTGTCGAACGAGAATATGTTGTCGGCAAATTGCGTTGTTGTAGAGCCATGTGCCAAGAAACGCAAAAGGTAGTTGCCCTCGGGTAGTGTGTCGTATACAATACCGAAATCCTCATCGCCGATTCGGTAGGTCCGGTGTTTCAGTGGCTTTGAAGTATCGTTTTCGTCGTACACCAAATATTCTATGGCAGAACAAATGTCGCCCAGCTCCGTTGTGGTGCCGTCTTGGGATGAGGCAGTAGGTTCGGGCACGTCAACCGAAGGCATGCTTTTGGTAGTAGAGGGGAATGCAAGAACGTCTCTTTGAAGCCCGATGTTGAATTGTACGGGGTGCAGCTCTGAAGGTTCAATCTTTTCCGATGCCGGGTCGCTGCAAGCTATGAAGCAAGCCAAGCAGACTAACGAGTGGATGGTTTGTTTAATCATAGTGGAATATGTTAGGATGTTGATGTCGGTACAAATAAAGGACTTATTTGGGGATTTGAAAAATATTAAGAGGGAAATCTGACATCGCTCCATGAAAGTTTCGTTACATTTGTGGAACAGTTTAAGAATACTAACCTTGAAAATTAGAAAAACATGGCACGTCCAGTAACATTATGTACCCTTCAGTGGGGTGATTTGTCCTTAGAGACAGTGTGTGAGAAAGCAAAAGAGTTTGGATACGACGGATTGGAATTGGGTATCCCTAACCATCTTGACGTAACACGTACAGACCAGGCTTATTATGATGGCGTCAAAGAGCTGTTGGCGCGGTATGACATGAAGCTCTATTGCATATCCGTTCATCTCATCAGTCAAGCTATATGTGATAATATCGACCGCCGTCATAAGGCAGTGTTGCCTGCTTCGGTGTGGGGCGATGGAGAACCCGAAGGTGTGCGCCAGCGTGCAGCCGAGTATGTCATACGCGTTGCTCATGCTGCCAAGGCATTGGGTATAGATACCGTTGTAGGCTTTACCGGTAGCCCCATATGGCAGTGGCTCTACTCGTTCCCACCTGTAACAGATGAAATGATTGAAGAAGGTTATGCTGATTTTGCCCGTCGTTTCACTCCGATTCTCGACGAGTACAAGAAATTGGGCGTTCGCTTCGCACTGGAGGTTCATCCTACGGAAATTGCTTTTGATACATATTCTGCTCAGAAGGCGCTTAATGCGTTGAATAACCATCCGTCGTTCGGTTTCAACTACGACCCGAGCCACTTGGGCTATCAGGGAGTGGACTATGTTGACTTTATACATCAGTTCTCAGACCGTATTTTCCACGTACATATGAAGGATGTATATTGGAGTGATGCTCCGAAACAAATCGGTGTGTTTGGTGGGCACTCCACGTTTGGCGACTCGCGTAGGTATTGGAACTTCCGCAGTGTGGGCCGTGGCAAGATTAACTTCGAAGAGATTATCCGTGCCTTGAACGATATCAAGTACGAAGGCCCGTTGTCGGTTGAGTGGGAAGATAGCGCCATGGACCGCGAGCATGGAGCACGCGAATCGTGTGCCTTTGTTAAGAGGATGGATTTTAGACCGTCAGGGCATGCGTTCGACGCTTGTTTCGATAAGGATTGAGCGGGTTGCCATATAAATGCTTAATTTTGCGGCCTATTAAGAAAAGAAGAAAAAGATAGAGTATGAAAAAGATTAGAGCCGCCGTCGTTGGATATGGCAATATAGGACGGTATGTGTTGGAGGCCTTGGAGGCTGCTCCCGATTTTGAAATAGCCGGTGTGGTACGCCGTAATCCCGGTGATGTGCCACGTGAACTGGAGGCATATGCCGTAACAGATAGCATTACCAAACTTAATAGCGTAGACGTTGCCGTTTTGGCAACGCCTACGCGTTGTGTTGAGGCTTTTGCAAAGGAAGTTCTTTCGCTTGGCATCAATACGGTAGATAGCTTCGATATACATGGAAATATCGTGGACTTGCGTAGAGAGTTGGATAAGGTAGCCAAAGCAAACAATGCTGTATCCGTTATCTCTGCCGGATGGGACCCGGGGAGCGACTCTGTGGTCCGCGCACTGCTGGAAGCAATGATTCCAAAAGGTATCACATATACCAACTTTGGCCCGGGTATGAGTATGGGGCATACGGTTGCCGTGAAAGCCGTTGAAGGCGTGAAGGCAGCCTTGTCGATGACTATCCCGTTGGGCACGGGCGTTCATCGCCGTATGGTATATATTGAAGTGAAGGACGGTTATGACTTCAAGCAAGTGGCTGCGGCTATCAAGGCAGACGATTATTTTGCACACGATGAAACGCATGTGATGCAGGTGGAGTGTGTAGACAATCTGCTGGACATGGGACATGGCGTAAACCTGGTGCGCAAAGGTGTATCGGGTAAGACACAAAACCAGTTGGTTGAATTTGATATGAAAATCAATAACCCCGCCCTTACGGCACAAATCCTGGTGGCTGTTGCCCGCGCAAGCTTGAAACAGAAGCCGGGTGCATACACCATGATTGAATTGCCGGTGATTGATATGATTTACGGCGAGAGGGAAGACATCATCAGGCGACTCGTTTAGAACCGATAACTGCCAATTGATATAATATGTTAGACTTTATTACCTGGACAGCCGACCCTGCCATCTTTACCATTGGTCAGCGAGAGATACGTTGGTATGGACTTGCTTTTGCCCTCGGTTTCTGGATTGGCTACATGATAGTGGACCGGATGTGGAAGAACGAGAAGCTCCCGCCTGCGTGGATTGACTCGTTGCTTATATATACAATGGTAGGGACGGTGGTTGGAGCCCGCCTCGGGCATTGCTTGTTCTACGACCCCGGATACTATTTGGCAAATCCTGTGGAGATATTCAAGATTTGGGAAGGCGGACTGGCAAGTCATGGAGGTACGTTGGGTATTGTGATTGCCATTTATATCTATTCCCGACGGGTCTCGCATAAAAGTATGCTGTGGGCGTTCGACAAGTTGGTTGTCCCAACGGGGCTGGTGGCAGCGATGATTCGCTTGGGCAACTTGATGAATCATGAGATATATGGGCATCCAACCGATTTGCCATGGGGCTTCCGTTTCATTGAGAACCTTCATGCATGGAAGGGGGGAGCGGAGCCGATATTCTCGATGCCGAGTCATCCTACGCAGTTGTATGAGGCGCTGTGTTATCTGATTACTTTCGGAATATGCATGTGGATGTATTTTAGGAAACAGGCCTGGAAGCGTGAAGGCCTCATCTTTGGGGTGTTCATGATTTTGGTGTTTGGGTCGCGGTTCTTCATTGAACTACTGAAAAACAATCAGGAGGCGTTTGAGGATAATATGGTGTTGAATATGGGTCAGCTGCTCAGCATACCGTTTGTGGTGGCAGGCATCTGGTGCGTTTGGAGGGCACTTACGCGGAAGCCGAGCAGCCCGGAAGAAACAAAGAAGTAGATTGAAAAAACAGAAATATTATGAGATTGATTATTGAGCCCGATTACGAGCAACTTTCGAAATGGGCAGCCGGTTATGTGGCTGCGAAGATAAAAAAAGCGAACCCTACAGCAGAGAAACCTTTCGTTTTGGGACTGCCCACAGGGTCGTCGCCACTGGGAATGTATAAGAACCTCATAGAGCTGAACAAGCAGGGGGTAATATCTTTCCGCCATGTTATCACGTTTAATATGGACGAATATGTAGGACTCCCGAAAGAGCATCCGGAAAGCTATCATTCGTTTATGTGGAACAACTTCTTCAACCATATAGACATCTGTCCGGAGAATGTGAATATCCTCAATGGCAATGCGCCCGACTTGGAGAAAGAATGTGCGGACTACGAGGCACGGATGAAGGCTGCGGGTGGCGTGGATTTGTTCTTGGGCGGTATAGGTCCCGACGGACATATAGCATTCAATGAGCCGGGGTCGTCGCTTTCTTCGCGTACTCGTGTGAAGACTCTTACAACCGATACAATCATTGCCAACTCCCGTTTCTTTGAAGGCGATGTAAACAAGGTGCCGAAGACTGCGGTTACGGTGGGTGTCGGTACAGTGTTGGATGCAAAAGAAGTGCTTATCATGGTGAACGGCCATAACAAGGCGCGCGCTTTGCAGCAAGCCGTTGAAGGTGCGGTAAACCAGATGTGGACAATCACAGCCCTGCAGATGCATCCGAAGGGAATTATCGTTGCCGACGAGGCTGCTTGCGCGGAGATGAAAGTTGGCACATACAACTATTTCAAGGATATCGAGAAAGACAATCTTTGTCCTTGCAGCTTGCTAAAGTGAGAATCTGAAGCGATATATCTATGAGACATTTTTTCATAACGGCTTTGTTGGTCGCCCTGTCCCTTCAGTGTGGTTGGGGGCAGGGGCAGATTCTGCCCGTCCCATCCGAGCAACCCAGCGCGGCGCAGCAGAAGCAAATTGCCCGCAAGTATGGTATGTTCATCCATTTTGGAATTAATACGTTTCAAGACCAGGAGTGGACCGACGGTTCGTGCCCCGCATCTTCTTACCGGCCGACCGCCATTGATACGGACCAGTGGATTAAGACAGCCAAGAAAGCCGGAATGAAATATGTCATCCTCACGGCGAAGCATCATGAGGGCTTCTGTCTTTGGGACAGCAAGTATACCGAATATGATGTGGCGAGTTCGGGCAATACAACAAACGTGATTGAATCGATAGCCAAGTCGTGTAAGAAATATGGTATAGGCTTGGGACTGTATTATTCTTTGTGGGACCGCAAGGTGAACGCAGACGTGAAAGATGCCTCGAAGGATGCCGCTTACAACGAATATCTGATTCATCAGTTGAATGAACTGATAGATATAGTGGAGCCATATACCAACATCGTGGAGTTTTGGTTCGACGGCGGATGGGAAAAGGAAAACTATCGTTGGCCGGTGAAGGAGATTTATCAGACAATCAAATCGCGGCAGCCGGATTGCCAGGTCGGCATAAACTGGACGATTGGTTTGCCCGAGAACCCTGATGCGCACCCCGTGGTGCCGAAGGACCAAAAGGAGGGCTATCCCATTCGTTATTTCCCGAGTGATTGCCGACTGGGCGACCCATATCTGCCCATGGACGACGACCCGAAAATCTTCACACATGATGGCAAGAGGTATTACATGCCATGGGAGTCGACCGTATGCATAAGCGGACGTTGGTTCTATAATACAACAGACAAAACGTATAAGACGGTTGATGAGTTGGCAACGCTCTACCGGCAGTGCACGAAGAACGACAACATTCTTATATTGAATTGTCCGCCCGCCCGCGACGGGAAATTGCGAGGGGAGGATGTACGGTTACTAAAGGAATTGCGAAAGAAAATCCTGTAATAAATGAGGGAGCAGTCTTAGCCTATGGCGAGACTGCTTTTTTTATTACCGAGGTGTGGATACGTTGATTATTTGCGTATGTTTGCACCCGATTTTTTAAAAAGAGAGAGAAAGTATGCAGAAAAATCTTGTGATAGTGGAGTCTCCGGCCAAGGCGAAAACCATCGAGAAGTTTCTCGGGAAAGACTATAAGGTATTGTCGAGTTATGGGCATATCCGCGATTTGAAGACAAAGGAATTCAGTATAGATGTTGAGCACGATTATGCTCCGCAGTATGTTGTTCCGGCGGATAAGAAGAAGTTGGTTTCCGAGTTGAAGGCAGAAGCCAAGGGTGCCCAGCAGGTATGGCTCGCATCCGATGAAGACCGTGAGGGGGAGGCCATATCGTGGCATTTGTATGAGGTGCTGGGGTTGAAGCCTGAGAATACCAAGCGTATTGTTTTCCACGAAATCACCAAGAACGCTATTCTGCATGCAATAGAAACGCCGCGCAACATCGACATAAACCTGGTGAATGCTCAGCAGGCCCGCCGCGTGTTGGACCGTATCGTTGGTTTCGAGTTGTCTCCAATCCTATGGAGAAAGGTAAAGCCGGCATTGTCTGCCGGCCGTGTGCAGTCGGTTGCCGTCCGTTTGATTGTTGAGAGGGAGAGAGAGATAAACGCTTTCGTGTCGGAGTCGGCATACAGGGTGATTGCCGAGTTTGTTTTGCCCGATGGGGGGGCCGTGTTGAAAGCCGAGCTTAACAAACGCCTAAAGGATAAGGCTGAGGTTGTGGCATTCCTTGAATCATGCAAGGGGGCAGTGTTCACAATCGAAGACATTGCGAAGAAGCCGGTAAAGAAATCCCCGGCGCCTCCATTCACCACCTCCACCTTGCAGCAGGAGGCAGCCCGTAAGTTGGGCTATTCCGTGTCGCAGACAATGAGGATTGCCCAGCATCTCTATGAATCGGGATTGATTACCTATATGCGTACCGACTCTGTGAACTTGAGCAGCTTGGCTCTAAACACTGCCAAGGACACCATTGTGGAGACGTATGGCGAGAAATATCATAAGCTGCGCCAGTATCATACCAAGACCAAGGGGGCGCAGGAGGCACACGAGGCCATCCGTCCGACCTATATGAGCAATGCTGAGATTAGCGGCACGGCACAGGAGAAGAAGCTCTATGAGTTGATTCGCAAGCGTGCTCTTGCCTCGCAGATGGCAGATGCCCAACTGGAGCGTACCACCATCTCGATAGCTATCGAAGGCAAGAAGGAGAAGTTTGTGGCAACGGGTGAGGTTATCACCTTCGACGGTTTCCTTCAGGTCTATCGCGAGAGCTATGACGAGGATAACGAGAATGAGCAAGAGAACGGGTTGTTGCCGCCGGTGGAATTGCATGAGGCATTGACCTTGGGCAGTGTTGTGGCAACGGAACGTTTCACCCAGCGTCCGCCGCGTTACACGGAGGCAAGCTTGGTGCATCGCATGGAGGAACTGGGCATTGGCCGCCCGTCGACGTATGCCCCGACAATCCAGACCATACAAAGCCGCGAGTATGTGGAGAAGGGTGACAAGGAGGGTACGGAGCGTACCTACAGCGTTGTCTCCTTGAAGAAGGGCAAGATACAGCAAGCCGAGAAGAAAGAGATGGTTGGCGCAGACCACAATAAATTGATACCAACAGATATCGGCATGGTGGTTAACGACTTCTTGATGGAGTACTTCCCGGCGGTGATGGACTATAACTTTACCGCCAGTGTGGAGAAGGAGTTTGATGCCGTGGCTGCGGGCGAGATGGTTTGGACAAAAGCTATTGATAAGTTCTATAAGGTGTTTCATCCGATAGTGGAGGAGACTGAAGCCATGAAGACCACGCATAAGGTGGGCGAGCGTGAGCTGGGTATCGACCCCAAGAGTGGCAACCCGGTGTTCGTGAAGATTGGTCGCTATGGCCCCATCGCGCAGATTGGTATCGCTCATCCGGATGACAAGGATGCTCCCAAGCCGCAGTTTGCTTCGCTTATGAAGGACCAGTCGATTGAGACTATTACCCTGGAGGAGGCTCTCAAGTTGTTTGAGCTCCCTCGCACGGTAGGTGAGTACGAAGGCAAAGAGATGGTGGCAGCCATCGGACGCTTTGGTCCGTTTATCCGCCACGACGGCAAGTTTGTATCCATCCCCAAAGACCTTAATCCCCGCACCATAACAGCTGAGGAGGCCATTGAGTTGATTAATGCCAAACGCCAAAAAGACGAGCAACGTTTCCTCAAGAAATTCGACGAAGAGCCGGAGTTGGAGGTTTTGAACGGCCGTTTCGGACCGTATATCGTCTACAAGAAGAGCAACTACAAAATCCCGAAGACCGTTACCCATCCGGAGGCACTTACCCTTGAGGAGTGCAAGAAGATTATCGCCGACGCAGCCCAAAAGCCTGCAACCTCGAGGCGTAAGGTAGCAAAGAAGAAGGCCTGAGATCCAAGAAGAATCATTGAAGCGACGCCCGGCGTAAGCATAGTGTGACGGGTGAGAAACCCCTTTGCGCCCGAAATCTTGCATAATGCAAATGGTGTAATAAGCCGGAGCGGGGCGCGGCAGCCTCATGCAGTACGTGTAATAAGCCGGAGCGTGGCGCGACAGTTTCATGCAGCACGTGTAATAAGCCGGAGCGTGGCGCGACAGCCTCATGCAGTACGTGTAATACGTTAGAGCGTGGCGCGACAGCCTCATGCAGCACGTGAAATACGTTAGAGCGCGACGCAGCAGCCTCATGCACGTGGTGCACGAGGGTATTTCTTCAAAGAAATGGCTTCTCGCAAGTCGTGAAAGGGGCTGTCCTCTTGGTTACATTCTTTCCGGCACCTCGATACCAAGCAATGACATTCCGGATTTTACCACCTTCGCCACGTTGGCAGAGAGGACGAGGCGCAGCTGCTTTGCCCCGGCGTTCTCCTCGCGCAGGATGCTGAAGTCGTGATAGAACTGGTTGTATTCCTTCACCAAGTCGTAGACATAGTTGGCAATGCGCGCCGGGCTGTATTCCTCTCCGGCTTCCTTCACCACCGTGCTGTAGTCGGCAACCATCTGAATCAAGCCCTCCTCCTTCTCAGAGATGGGTATGTTGGTAGGCAGTTGCTCGGGGAGCTCAATCCCCTGCTCGGCAGCCTTACGCAGTACGGAGCGGATGCGCGCGTAGGTATATTGGATAAACGACCCCGTGTTGCCGTTGAAGTCGATAGACTCCTTGGGGTTAAATGTCATGTTCTTGCGCGGGTCTACTTTCAAGATGAAGTATTTCAGCGAACCCAAGCCCACGATGCGGGCAATGTCGGCAGCTTCTTCTTCCGTCATCTCGTTCAGCTTACCCAGCTCCTGAGATATCTCGCGGGCGGTATGTATCATCTCTTCCATCAAGTCGTCGGCATCCACAACAGTGCCTTCGCGGCTCTTCATCTTTCCTTCGGGCAGTTCCACCATCCCGTAGGAGAAGTGCACGAGGTC
>CAVGKO010000028.1:0-12336 GCA_963629885.1 Anaerobutyricum sp. | reverse complement strand
GTTCATTACCGGGCCGGATGTGGTCAAGGCTGTTACCCACGAGGAAGTGGGGAAGGAGGAGCTGGGCGGAGCCTATACGCATAGTAGCAAGAGCGGGGTGGCTCATTTCTTGTGTGGCACGGAGGAGGAGACACTGATGAGTATTCGCGAATTGCTGAGTTTCCTTCCCTCAAACAATATGGAGGATGCGCCAGTGGTTGCTTCTACCGACGATATCCGGCGCGAAGACGAGACACTGCAAGGGGTAATCCCCGATGATCCCAATGTGCCTTATGACATCAAGGATATCATCGAGCCGGTTGTGGACAACCATTATTTCTTTGAGGTGATGCCTCATTTTGCAAAAAATATTGTAATCGGGTTTGCCCGTTTGGGCGGACATTCGGTGGGCATAGTTGCCAATCAGCCAACCTATTTGGCGGGAGTGTTGGACATTGATGCTTCCGATAAGGCGGCACGTTTTATCCGCTTCTGCGACTGTTTCAACATTCCGCTGATAACCTTTGAGGATGTACCGGGGTTCTTGCCGGGTTGCAAGCAGGAGCACGAGGGCATCATCCGTCACGGTGCCAAGATTGTGTATGCCTATGCCGAGGCCACTGTCCCCAAGATTACGCTCATCACCCGCAAGGCATACGGCGGCGCATATATTGTGATGTCGAGCAAACCTACGGGGGCTGATATAAACTTGGCTTATCCGATGGCAGAAATTGCCGTGATGGGAGCCGATGGTGCGGTTAATATACTCTACCGGAAAGCCTGTGAAGAGGAGAAGGCTAAGGCAAGGGAAACCTACGTGGAGAAGTTCTCGAACCCTCTCAGGGCAGCCGAGCAAGGGTTTATTGATGAGATTATCATGCCAAGGCAGACCCGTTTCAAACTGATACAAGCATTGGAGATGACAAAAAACAAGAGCCGGAGCAATCCGCCGAAGAAACACGGCAACATGCCGTTATAATTAATTTGTTGTTAGATGTATTGAAGTGAATCCCTGCCGGCCGTGAGGTTGGCAGGGGTTTGGTTGAGAGACTAAAGAGGGTAGAGAAGATAGAAACATAAGGATATATGGAATGGATAAATGAACTGTTGTTGGGCGAAGGGATAGGTCATTCCATCCTTTTGCTCTCGATGGCGATAGCCGTGGGCATCCAGATAGGCAAGGTACGGCTGTGGGGTGTTTCGCTCGGCATAACCGCCGTGTTGTTTGTCGGCATTCTGCTGGGACATTTCAGGCTTACCATCAATCCTTCCGTGATTCATTTCTTCAAGGAGTTCGGATTGATATTGTTTGTCTATTCTGTGGGCTTGCAGGTTGGTCCCGGCTTCTTCTCTTCGTTGAAGAAGGGAGGGATGACGCTTAATGCCCTGGCTTGCGCTATTGTTTTCCTCGGTGTTATGACGGCATTGGTCATCCATCTCATTACGGGCGTACCCATCCCTACGATGGTGGGAATCCTGTCGGGCGCGATAACAAACACACCCGGCTTGGGAGCTGCCGAGCAGGCTTTCACGGATATGACAGGGAAGGCGGACGAAACAATTGCGCTTGGCTATGCTGTGGCATATCCTTTGGGCGTGGTCGGCATCATTCTCTCGATGTTGATTGTCCGTCATATCTTCCATGTCAGTTTCGAGAAGGAAACGGCGCAGCTTGAGGAGGAGAACAATACGCATGACAGCGACGCGACCCCCATTTCGCTTGTAGTGAAGAACCCTGCCCTTTTCGGACGAAAGGTGATGGAGTTGGGGCGATTCCTCGAGCACCGGCAGTATGTGATATCCCGCATTTGGCGGAAGAAGAGCAACAAGGTTGAGATAGTGACCGACGACACCGTGTTGGACGAGGACGACAAAATATTTGTTATCACCACGGAGCACGACGCGGATACAGTGAGGGCCTTTGTGGGGCTCGAGATTTCGATGGACCGCAAGCAATGGATTCCGGCGGAGAGTGCTTTTGTGAGTCGAAAAATCATTGTCACCAAGCCGGAGCTGACGGGCACCCGCCTGGGAGATTTGCAGATCAGACGTCTACATGGCATCAACGTGACGCGCGTGATGCGTGCCGGGGTTGAGCTTGTGGCCACTCCCGGATTGGGGTTGCAGGTGGGTGATAAGCTGACGGTGGTGGGCAGCGAGCTGGCCATCGACAAGGTGAGCAGCATTTTGGGCAACTCATTGAAACGATTGAAAGAGCCCAACCTTATCCCCATCTTCATCGGCATCGCCTTGGGTGTTGTGTTGGGAAGCATACCGATTACCATCTCCGGAGTTCCGCAGCCGGTGAAGCTGGGCTTGGCAGGTGGCCCGCTGATTGTATCCATACTCTTGAGCCGCTTCGGATACCGCTATCGGTTGGTTACCTACACGACACAGAGTGCAAACCTTATGTTGCGTGAGATTGGCTTGGCGTTGTTCCTCGCTTGCGTGGGACTGAGTGCCGGTGAGGGGTTTGTGGACACAATTGTCAATAGAGGTGGACTTGCGTGGATTGGTTATGGATTTATCATAACGATGTTGCCGCTGCTCATCATAGGTCTTGTTGCCAAAGGGTTCTTCCATTTGAATTATTTCACGCTTATGGGGCTGATGGCGGGCAGCACAACCGACCCTCCCGCCTTGGCATATGCCAACCTTACAGCGGGCAACGACGCCCCCTCTGTGGGCTACGCCACCGTTTATCCGTTAACGATGTTTCTGCGCATATTGACGGCGCAGCTGATGATATTGTTCTTCTGTTGAGTCGAGAGAGATTTGGCTGTAAGGATGATTGTTCAATAGTATTTCAAGTGGGAGCCCTGCCGAAGTGATTCGTCGGGGCTTCGGTTTTGTTTGGCAGAAGCCTCCTGCAGCGTGCATGGAGCAAGAATCATGCGACGGAAGCCTTCCGCGCCACGCGCTGAAGCAAGATTCAAGCGTCAAGACCTTCCGCGCCACGCGCTGAAGCAAGATTCAAGCGTCAAGGCCTTCCGCGGCTCGCGCTGAAGCAAGAATCAAGCATCAAGACCTTCCGCGCCACGCGCTGAAGCAAGATTCAAGCGTCAAAGGCTTCCGCGCCGCGCGCTGAAGCAAGAATCAAGCTTCAAGACCTTCCGCGCCGCGCGCTGAGGCTAGAAACACTGTCTTTTTCTTTCCGCGCCACGCGCTGGAGCAAGAAACACTGTTCCCGCTGTTCCGCGGCTCGCGCTGGAGCAAGAGACACTGTTTCCCGGGCCAGCGGCTCGCGCTGAAGCAAGAAACACTGTGAAGCCACCTTAGCGGCAGCTGCCGCCCATGATGTCGAGGAGTTCGTTGGTGATGGCTTGCTGACGGGTCTTGTTGTATTGGAGCGTCAGTTCCTGGATAAGGTCGTTGGCATTGTCGTTTGCCGTCTGCATGGCAATCATACGTGCGGCATGCTCGGATGTGGAGGTGTCGAGCAGCGTGGCGTAAGCCTCAAGGCGAAGTGTCTTGGGCAGCAGCAAATCGAGCAGTTTGTTTGCCGAGGGCTCGAAGATATAGTTTGCCGCAACCTTCTCGGCATCCCTCTCGGGGAGAGCAACGGGCAGGAAGGTCTTCTGCGTAAGCACCTGCTGCGACGAGCTCTTGAAGTGATGGTAGAGCAGCTCAATCTTGTCTGCCTTCTTGGAGGCAAAGAGCGTCATCAGCTCCTCTGCCAGGCGCACGGCGTCGTCGTACGTGGGCTTGTCGCCTATGGCAACGAAGCTGTCGTTGGTGGCATAACCCTCCCGGTGCAGCTCGTCGGCAATCTTCTTCCCCACGGGATAGAAGCTGAGGGTGATGCCTTCAGCCTCGTATTTATGGATTTGTTCCGACAGTGCCTTCCACACGTTGGCATTGAAGGCACCGCAGAGACCGGTATTGGAGGAGAAAGCAACGATGGCGACCTTCTTCACCTCGCGCACGGCAGCGAACTGTGAGCTCAGCTCTTCTTCTTCCGTGGACAAGGTGCCACTGAGAATGGCGTTCAGCCGGTCTTCGTAGACCAGCAATCGGCCGATGACAGCCTGCGTGCGGTGGAGCTTGGCTGAAGAAACCATCTTCATGGCTGAAGTGATTTTCTGCGTGTTCTTGACCGACGCAAGACGAACTTTCAATTCTTTAAGTGACGACATGGTGTTTCCCCTCTCTCTATACTTTATTCTATGGTCAATTGTTTGGCTGTCTCGTCAAGGATATGGCGGACATCATCGTTAATCTCGCCCTTCTTCAGCACGTCGAGCACATCCCTTTGGTGCTCCACGGTGAGCTTCTGAAGGAATGCCTTCTCGAAGGCGTGTACCTTATCCAACGGAACATCCTTCAAGAGGCCCTGCGTACCGCAGTAGAGGATGGCTATCTGCTGCTCCACTGGCATAGGGCTGTATTGCGGCTGTATCAACAAGCGCGTGTTCTTCTGCCCCTTGTCGATGGTGAAGGCAGTGACGGTATCCATATCGCCACCAAACTTGGTGAACGACTCCAGTTCGCGGAACTGTGCCTGGTCGATTTTCAGTGTACCTGCCACCTTCTTCATGGCCTTCAGCTGTGCGTTACCTCCCACACGGGACACGGAGATACCCACGTTGATGGCAGGACGGTTACCCTGATTGAAGAGGTCGGTCTCGAGGAATATCTGTCCGTCGGTGATGGAGATTACGTTTGTCGGGATATAAGCAGAAACGTCGCCCGCCTGTGTCTCGATGATTGGGAGGGCTGTCAATGAGCCACCACCCTTCACTATCTCGCGCATGCTCTCCGGCAGGTCGTTCATCTTCTCTGCCACCTCCTGCTGTGAGATAATCTTTGCGGCACGCTCCAAGAGACGTGAGTGGAGGTAGAAGATATCACCCGGATAAGCCTCACGGCCCGAAGGACGACGGAGGATAAGCGACACCTCACGATAGGCAACAGCCTGCTTCGAGAGGTCGTCGTAGACAACCAAGGCATGACGTCCGCTGTCGCGGAAGAACTCTCCGATGGCTGCTCCGGCAAAAGGTGCGAAGTATTGCATGGCAGCAGGGTCTGATGCCGTTGCGCTTACCACCACGGTGTAGTCCATTGCCCCCTTTTCTCTCAGTGTGTTGACCAAAGAAGCCACAGTGGAGCCTTTCTGTCCGATGGCCACGTAGATGCAATACACGGGGTCGCCGGCTTCGAAGTTGCTACGCTGGTTGATGATGGTGTCGATGGCAATGGAGGTCTTTCCCGTCTGACGGTCGCCAATGATAAGCTCACGCTGTCCGCGTCCGATAGGAATCATGGCATCCACAGCCTTGATACCTGTCTGCAACGGCTCGTTTACCGGCTGACGGAAGATAACACCCGGAGCCTTACGCTCCAGAGGCATCTCATATTTCTTTCCGGTGATTTCCCCTTTCCCGTCGAGAGGATTGCCAAGAGGGTCAATCACACGTCCAATCATATTCTCGTTTACGTTGATGGAAGCGATGCGGCGTGTACGTTTCACGGTGTCGCCCTCCTTCACCTGGTCGGTAGGTCCAAGAAGCACAGCACCCACGTTGTCTTCCTCAAGGTTCATGACGATGGCTTCCATCCCGTTGTCGAACTCCAACAGCTCGCTTGCCTCGGCCTTGTCCAATCCGTAGATACGTGCCACACCATCGCTCACCTGTAGCACGGTGCCCACTTCCTCCAGTTGTACGTCGGATTGAATACCTTCGAGCTGCCGGCGCAGTACGGCGGAAACTTCACTTACTTTTATCTGGTCTGTCATACGTTTCTCTTGTTTTAATGTTTTTCGATTAGCTGATTTCTGATTTCCCGCAATTTGCCTGCATAGCTGGCATCAAGGCGATAGCCTCCGATACGCAGCACAAACCCGCCTATCAGCTCCGGCTTTGTTGCCCCGGAGAACTCAATGGTGTTGCCGGTCTCTTCCTTCAGCCGCTTCTTTAGATGCTCCTCGGTGGCCTCACTTATCGGCGCAGGTGTTTCAAACAATACCCGCGTGATTTTCTTGTCCTCACGATACATACGTATATAAATACGTGCCATGAGCGGCAGCATACTCTCTCTCCCCTTTTGAAGCACCAAGCGGATAAAACGGGCAAACAACTCGCTGACGCTTCCTCCGGCTGCCGTAGTGAGCAACGTGGCCTTCTCTTCCATCTTAAGAAGAGGGTTTCTCAACACTGACTCCAGCTTCGGCTCCTCGTGAAACCCCTCGGCAAGCATCTTCATTTCGTTGTATACCTCCGTCTCCGCCTTTGTGTCTTTTGCCAATGAAAAGAGCGCCTTGACGTATCGGGAAGAGATTGTTCCTACATCCATATCCTACGATTTACTGAACGAAATTTCATCAAGCAGCCCATTGATGATTTTCTCCTGCTCATCCGTGCGGCTGATTTTCTCCTTCATCACTTTCTCGGCAATGGCAACAGAGAGGTCGGCTATCTCGGTACGTATCTCGCGTATCGCTTTGTCTTTCTCCTCAGCTATGCGCCGAGTGGCTTCTTCCATCTGCTTGTGAGCCTCCAAGGAAGCCTTCTCGCGAGCTTCGCTTATTATCTGTTCCTTTTCTGCCATGGCCTCTTTCAAGATTTCGCTCTGCCTCTCGCGCGCCTCAGCCAATATCTTTTCGCCCTCGTCCTTGATGCCGGCAAGCTGACGGCTTGCCTCGCGTGCCGATTCAAGGGACTGGTCGATGTATTCCTTCCTCTTCTCAACGGCTTTCACAATTACCGGAAAGCCGTACTTGGAAAGAACGACAAAGACGATACCGAAGGAGAGGACCATCCAAAACAGAAGCCCTGCATCTGGTGTGAGCAATGACATGGCTCAATCTTTTTATTGGAACAAAGCCAAGAAACAAACCACTACGGCAAACAGAGCCACACCTTCAACCAAGGCACCCATGATAAGCATGGACGTACGGATATCGCCCGATGCCGACGGCTGACGGCTGATACCTTCAACGGCTCCCTTACCAATTATACCGATACCGATACCTGCGCCGATAGCGGCTAATCCTGCACCTACGGTTGCACCAAACTTTGCGATGCTCATCCCGGCTGCTGCCTGTAATAAAATTGCTGATAACATAATCTCAATCGTTTAAATGAATTATTATTCTTGTTTTAATATTCTTGTTTTAGTCTCTCACCTTCGCCATCCCGATATAGTTTGCCGAAAGCATTGTGAATATGTATGCCTGCAAGCATGCTACCAACAGCTCGAGGCAGTTCATGAACACGTTGAACAATACGGATACAACCGTCATTGCCCCATTGATGGCTGCGCCCATCGATGCGGTGATAAATATCAAGCACGTCAGCGCAAGGATGATGGTATGCCCCGCCATGATGTTGGCAAACAAACGAATCATCAAGGCAAACGGCTTGGTGAACACCCCGAAGAACTCCACGAAAGGCATGATAGGCAACGGGAACTTCAAAAAGAGGGGGGTCTTGGGCCAGAAGATGTCCTTCCAATATGCCTTGGTGGCAAACAGGTTTGTTGCCAAGAAGGTGCATATCGCCAGCACCGCCGTGACGGTGATGTTGCCCGTGATGTTGGCTCCGCCGGGGAATACCGGGATGATACCGATGAGGTTGTTGAGCAGGATAAAGAAAAACACCGTCAAGAGGTAAGACGAGAACGGCTTGTATTCCGCTCCAATCCCTTTCTTTACCACCTCGTCGTTGACAAACACAATGGCCATCTCCATCAGTCCCACAAATCCTTTCGGCGCTTCATTGGGATGCTTCTTATACCAACGTGCCGAATGAAGCACGATGAAAAGCAGCAACCCGCTGCTGAGGAACAATCCGCATACGTTCTTTGTGAGCGAAAGGTCAAGGGGCCTTACTTCTTCCCCCCGGCTGTTCTTCTCCACCACCTTCCCGGCATACGGGCCTTCGCTTGCGATGCGGAAGTTGTGATACGTAGCTCCGTGACTAAGACGTGAGGAAAGGAAGAAGTCCCAACCCTGTTCCTCGCTCTTCAGCAGAATGGGGAGCGAGATGGATATCTCCTTGCCGTTCCATTCCGTGATGTGCCAGGTGTAGGCGTCTTTGATGTGAGAGAAAACAATCTCCTGCACGTCAACCTCGCCCTTTTTGCCTTCTTCGGCAGCATTTGCCGGAAGCCCGACAAACGTCAGCAGCAGGATGACCAACCACAACAGATTGTTGTTTCTTATACTATTCATGATGTTCTCAATCTTTTTCATTCGATACAAACCGACAACCTGTCGTCGTTTATCTCCACGAAGCCGCTTTGTATTTTTATCTCTTGCTCTCCCTCTTGCCCTTCAACACGATACTTGATGCTGCCGGATGCGAGGGCGGCAATCATCGGAGCATGGTGAGGCAACACATCGAATGCTCCCTCTCTTCCGGGAAAGGATACATACTCTGTCTCGCCTTTGAATAAAACGTCGTTGGGAGATATGATTTCAAGTTCCATCCTTCTATCAGTTTGCCTGTTCTGCCAGTTTCTTTCCCTTGGCAATCACGTCTTCAATTGTCCCGACGTTCAGGAATGCCTGCTCGGGAATATCGTCGGTCTCGCCGTCCATAATCATATTGAATCCGCGGATAGTGTCTTCGATGGATACCATCACGCCCGGAACGCCGGTGAACTGCTCTGCCACAGCAAACGGCTGCGAGAGGAAACGCTGCACACGACGTGCACGGTTGACCGTCCTACGGTCTTCCTCCGACAACTCCTCCATACCGAGGATGGAGATGATATCTTGAAGCTCCTTGTTGCGCTGAAGAATCTGCTTAACCCTCTGGGCAGTCTCGTAGTGTTCCTTACCCACAACAAGCGGGTCGAGGATACGGGAGGTTGATTCCAACGGGTCAACAGCCGGGTAGATACCGAGCTCCGTGATTTTACGGCTCAACACGGTGGTTGCATCCAAGTGGGTAAAGGTGGTGGCAGGCGCAGGGTCTGTCAAGTCGTCGGCAGGCACATACACAGCCTGCACGGAGGTGATGGAACCTTTCTTTGTAGATGTGATACGCTCCTGCATGGCACCCATCTCTGTCGCCAATGTAGGCTGATAACCTACGGCAGATGGCATACGTCCCAACAATGCCGATACTTCCGAGCCGGCTTGCGTGAAACGAAAGATATTGTCGATGAAGAGCAGGATGTCGCGCGTCTCGCCTTCGGGTGCCGAGTCACGGAATGATTCGGCTATTGTAAGTCCGGAGAGTGCAACCGAAGAACGTGCTCCAGGCGGTTCATTCATCTGACCGAAAACAAGCGTTGCCTGCGACTTCTCCAATTCCTTTTTGTCTATCTTCGACAAATCCCAATGCCCGGCTTCCATGCTTTCTTTGAACTCCTTGCCGTAGCGGATTACGTTTGACTGAATCATCTCACGCAAGAGGTCGTTGCCCTCACGTGTGCGTTCACCCACGCCGGCAAAAACGGAGAATCCGTTGTTCTTCTTGGCGATGTTGTTGATAAGCTCCATGATGAGGACTGTCTTGCCCACACCGGCACCTCCGAAAAGTCCGATTTTACCACCCTTGGAATAGGGCTCCAACAAATCTATCACCTTGATACCTGTGTAGAGAACCTCCTTGCTGGTTGTAAGGTCTTCAAACTTCGGCGGCTCGCGATGGATAGGAAGGGCACCTGTGCGGCCCAGTTCCTCCATTCCGTCGATTGAATTGCCGGTGACGTTCATCAAACGACCCTTTACCTGGTCGCCCACCGGCATGGTGATAGGCGAACCGTGCGACACGGCTTCCATACCCCGTTGCAACCCGTCGGTTGTATCCATGGCCACTGTGCGGACCGTGTTCTCACCGATATGCTGCTGCACTTCCACTATCAGCACCTTCCCGTTGGGACGGGTTATCTCCATGGCGTCATGGATGCGTGGCAACTCTATCTTCTCTTCTTTATCGCTATCGAAGTGAATATCCACTACCGGACCGATAATCTGCGAAACGTAACCTTTTGTTTCTACCATATCTTTTCTCTTCGTCTAATTATTTTCAAAACGCTGCAATATTACTAAAACAACTCGCCGAAAAGACGGGGTTATCACTTTTTTGCACTTTTTTGTGCTTAGTTAAGTCTCCCCTAATCGCTTCGTATTCTGAAATAAACCAATCTTTTCGAAACTTGGAACAATTTGAAGGGGGAAAATCTTCATAGTGAGAAGCATCTCGTGTTTTGTATTGTTAATTCCCTCCTAAGGCCCCGTTGTGGGTTGTGGACGGGCCATGGGTCATGTCTTTTCGGAAAACAAAAAAGTATGGCGTTTAAATATAATGGTTACATTTGCCGCCGAATGATGGTGTAACGGCATAGCTTCCGCTATCCGTTAGTAAAAGGGAATCCGGTGCGAATCCGGAGCTGTACCCGTAGCTGTAAGTTCTGAAACCTCGGCAATCTTTTTTGCCACTGGGAGCAACTCCCGGGAAGGCGGCCGACAGAAAGGTGGAACAAGTCAGAAAACCTGCCATGATTCAGTATGCGATGCCTCGGGTAAGGCGTCGGTAGACCTTTAGAGTATGCGAATGATATATCTCAGAATGGTTGTGTGCCTGGTCGGTGCGCTTCTGTGTATGCCCGTAGTGTATGCGCAGGGGATTGATACGACTGTATATCACCCACTGGAAGGAGTGGAGGTGGTGGAGAAGGCGCGCACTTCTACAACCCGTGAGGCAGCACCCCTGCAGGTGATGGACCGCGAAGGAATGGAACGGCTGGGATTGCAAAACCTCTCGGAGGCAGTGAAGCATTTCTCGGGCGTTGCCGTGAAGGACTATGGCGGGATAGGGGGCTTGAAGACTGTCTCGGTGCGTAGCCTCGGGGCACAGCATACGGCAGTGAGCTACGACGGCGTAACCATTTCGGATGCTCAGAACGGGCAGGTGGATATCAGTCGTTTCTCATTGGATAATGTGGAGATGGTTTCGCTCTCGATAGGGCAGGCAGACGATATCTTCCAAACGGCAAGGATGTTTGCTTCGGCGGGGGCTTTGAGCGTTAAGACGGAGAAACCCTTGTTTAAGGACAAGAACTTTAACCTTATGGGTCACGTTAAGGCAGGTTCGTTTGGTATGTTCAGTCCATCCATGCGCTATGAACAACGGCTGGGCAAGAAGTATGCTCTTTCGGCGTTTGCCGACTGGCAGCGTGCCGATGGGCAATACCCCTACACTTTCACCAACGGGAATATTGTGACCAAGGACAAGAGGAAGAACAGCGATATCTCTGCCTGGCACGGCGAGGTTAATATGTTTGCCGATTGGGACAAGGCAGGTGCCTTGCAGATGAAAGGCTACTGGTTTGACTCCGAGCGCGGGTTGCCCGGGTCGGTCATACTATATAATGATTATCATACGGAGAGGCTGGCAAACAAGAATGGATTCCTTCAGGCATCGTACGACAAGAAGTTTGGCGAGAAGTTCTCCTTCAAGGCAAAGGGTAAGTTCGACTATGCCTGGACTCGCTATAAGGATTTCCACAGTCGCCATCCCAACGGAGTGCAGACCGATGTGTATACCCAAAGAGAGTATTATGGCTCTGCAGCCTTGCTCTATCGGCCGATGACTAAACTCTCGTTCTCGCTGGCGGAGGATTTCTTTGTCAACACCCTTGACGCAACCATACCCAACTGCCCATACCCCACGCGCCGCACATCCCTGACGGCTTTGGCTGCCCAATATAAGGATAGCAGGTTGACGGCTACAGCCAGTCTGCTTGGCACGTTTGCCACGGAAGATGTGGAGACAGGTGAGCCGGCAGACGACCGTAAACGCCTCTCGCCGGCAGTGAGTGTGTCGTATCGCTTGATGAGGGACGAGAATCTGCGTCTCAGGGCTTCTTATAAGGATATATTCCGCATGCCTACGTTCAACGACCTCTACTACGACCGTTTTGGCAATAAGGACTTGACGCCGGAGAAGGCAACCCAATATGACGTGGGGGTGACGTGGAGCGGCGATTGCTCTGCCATTCATGCAGACCACCTGAGCATTACGGTGGACGGTTATTATAATAGGATAAAGGATAAGATTGTTGCCATCCCTACGATGTTTATCTGGAAGATGATGAATCTGGGGGTTGTGGAGATAAAGGGTGTGGATGCAAACGTTGCGGCACATATCCTCTTGCCACTAAAGATGGCGCTGCAGGTGGATGCCTCTTATACGTGGCAACATGCCGTGGACAGAACGGAGAAAGGCTCGAAGATTTACAACAACCAGATACCCTACACACCCGAGCATACGGGGATGACATCCGTGACCCTCGAGAACCCGTGGGTCAACATCGGGTGGGTGCTCACGGCTGTGGGCGACCGCTACTCGCTCCCTCAGAACATCAAAGCCAATCTGATAGAGGGATACATTGAGCAGCAAC
>CAVGKO010000027.1:0-13045 GCA_963629885.1 Anaerobutyricum sp. | reverse complement strand
CTTCGAATGGTCTCTCCCCGGACTACCATAACACGTACCATAAATCATAAGGAAACCCAACAGACAAAAAGCACCAATCCTCATACCTTCCCTTGTTTTTCTCGCAGCAAAAGTAACTCTTAGCCGTGTTTTGCTACATGGATTGGGCTCACTATTTAATGGTATTTTCACATACCACTAATGTGGCGAATCCCAAAAAGCCCTACATTTGCCTTCCGTTGTTAGAAAAAGAAGGGATGTAAATGATAGACCAGCCAACAATAGACCGGATACTCGACGTAGCAAACATTGTGGATGTGGTATCCGAATTTGTTACACTGCGCAAGAGAGGGGTAAACTATGTGGGGCTTTGTCCTTTCCACGCAGACAAGAGTCCCTCGTTTTATGTCTCCCCCGCCAAGAATATATGCAAATGTTTCGCTTGTGGCGAAGGAGGTACTGCCGTTCATTTCATCATGAAGCACGAGCAGCTCAACTACTACGATGCCCTGCGCTATCTTGCCAAGAAATATAACATCGAGATTGAGGAACGTGAGCTCACCGACAAAGAGAAGCAACGTCAGAGCGACCGCGAGAGCATGCTCATTGTGAATCAATGGGCACAGAAATACTTCACGACCCAGCTGTATGAGCATGTGGAAGGAAAGGCTGTAGGTCTGCGCTACTTTGCCGAACGTGGTTTCCGCGAGGATACGATACGGAAATTCCAGCTTGGCTATAGTCTCGACCAGCGTGATGCCCTGTATAAGGAAGCCATCAAGAGTGGTTACAAGCAAGAATTCTTGGAGAAGACCGGACTCGTTATTGCCTACGACAATGGCGGAGTGAACGACCGTTTTCGCGGTCGTGTAATCTTTCCCGTACATGCCTTGAGCGGAAAGGTTGTGGCTTTTGGCGGTCGTGTGCTAAAGAAAGACGAGAAAACAGCCAAGTATGTCAACTCGCCTGAGAGTGAGATTTACCACAAGAGCAACGAACTCTATGGTATCTATTTCGCCAAGCAGGCAATAGTGAGAGAAGACCGTTGTTTCTTGGTGGAAGGCTATACCGACGTGATATCCATGCATCAGGCGGGAATAGAGAATGTGGTTGCCTCCTCCGGAACGGCTCTTACGCAGGGGCAGATACGGCTCATCCATCGTTTTACCAACAATATCACTGTGTTGTATGACGGCGATGCTGCCGGCATAAAGGCGGCGCTAAGAGGTATCGACCTCTTGTTGGTGGACGGCATGAACGTAAAGGTTGTGCTTCTGCCCGACGGCGAAGACCCCGACTCGTTTGCCCGCAAACACAACGCCACGCAGTTTTCTGAGTTTATCAAGCAGAACGAGACGGATTTTGTACGTTTCAAAACCCGCCTGTTGTTGGAGGATGCCGGGAGCGACCCCATCAAACGCTCCTCGCTAATCAACGACATCATACACACGGTGGCCATTATCCCCGACAATATTGCCCGCACCATCTACATACGCGAATGCAGTTCAATGATGGAGATAGACGAGAGGGTACTGCTGAACGAGGTAAACAAAATACGATTGAAGGGCACAAGTGCAACCCTGACTCCCACGCCTTCCGCGCCACAGGCTTCGCCGGTGCAGCAGCAAGAACAGGAGCAAGAGAAGCAGCAACCCGCGGGCGCCACTCCGCCCAAACGTTCGCCTTTTGAGGTGTTCGAGCTTATGCTCTTAAGATATGTGGTGAGGTATGGCGAGCAGGTGCTGTTCGACTACGTGGACGAGGAGACAAACCAACCGATAAAGATGCGGGTGGCTGAATATATCCGCTACGACTTGGAGCGCGACGACTTGACCTTCTTCACCCCCTTGTTTAAGGTCATGCTCTACGAAGCGGTGGAGAAATGCGGTGACGAAGGGTTCAAAGCCAGCCGCTATTTTCTCTCACACCCCGACCCCAACGTCAGCAAGCTGGCAGCCAATCTGCTTAGCGACAAATATCAGCTCAGCAAATGCCATAGCAAATATCGCACGCTGGAGAAGGAAGAAGACATGCTGCGCCAAATGGTCGAACGCGATGTGTATGCCTTTAAAGATGCCTATGTCCTCAAGCAGATTAAGGATGTGCAACAAGAAATCAAAGATGCGCATATTGAAGGGAATGAAGAGAAAGTGCTCAACCTTATGAAAAGACTCACCGGTTTGAACGAAATAAAGAATTTTTTGAGTAGTAAACTGGGCGAACGTATCGTTTTAAAGATGTAACATAATAATCAATATTAGCCTATGAATTTTTTAGAGACTGAGGACGTGGTAAAGCAATATGCCAATCATCTTGCCCTCAACAAAGTCAGCATACAAGTGCCCGAGGGGAAAGTGTTCGGATTGCTTGGCCCCAATGGCGCAGGTAAAACAACCCTGATTCGCATCATCAATCGCATCACTGCCCCCGATAGCGGTGTTGTCCGCTTGGGTGGACGCGAGCTTCAGCCCGAGGATATCTATAGGATTGGATATCTCCCCGAAGAGCGCGGACTGTATAAGAAGATGAAGGTGGGCGAGCAAGCCATCTACCTGGCACAACTCAAAGGTCTGTCGTACGCCGAGGCCAAACGACGCCTCACCTCATGGTTCCAGAAGTTCGACATCATGCCTTGGTGGAACAAGAAACTGGAGGAGTTGTCAAAGGGTATGCAGCAGAAAGTGCAATTCGTCATCACCGTGATACACGAGCCCCAACTGCTCATCTTCGACGAACCTTTCAGCGGCTTCGACCCCGTGAATGCCGAACGCTTGAAACAAGAGATACTGGAGCTTAAGGACAAGGGTCACACCATTATCTTCTCCACTCACAACATGGCGTCAGTGGAGGAGATATGCGACAATATTGCGCTGATAAACCAATCCAAGGTTGTGCTCTCGGGTAACGTGGCAGAGGTGAGAAACCGCTTCCGCAACAACACCTTTACCCTAAGCATCTCATCCGGGAGCATCATCGAGCCCTCCGATCTTTTTACCGTCATCTCAGAGAAAGAACAGAGCGGCATACGCCATCTGCAAATACGTAAGGCCGACGGGGTGAGCAACTCTGCCCTCCTCTCCTCTCTGTCGGAGAAAGCCGAGATACTGTCGTTCACCGAAGAACTTCCGTCGATGAACGACATATTCATCAACACCGTTTCGAACATTAACACTACACAGGCATGAATAAAATAGGTCTTATTATAAAGAGAGAATATCTGCGTCGGGTAAGCAAGAAGTCGTTTCTCTTATTGACGTTCCTGACGCCGTTTCTGTTTGCTGCCATGATTTTTGTACCGCTGTGGCTGTCCACCATCAAAGGCGATGAGGTGCGCAACGTGGCTGTTATTGATGCTACCGGCAAGTATGCCCCATTGTTTGAAGACACCGAAAACTATCATTTTGTACCCTCAGACAAGACCCTCGACGAATATCGCGAAAACAGCGACAAGGAGATATTTGCCATCCTCAATATCACCGGCGATTTGCTCAGCAATCCCAAGGCGGCAACCATGTATTCCGAGAAGCAGGTGCCCACGGAGCTTTGCCGCATAGTGGACCATACCCTCAGCGAGCAGATGGAGGACGAAAAGATGGCTTCGTTTAATATCCCCAACCTTAAGGAGATTATCCAGGAGAGCAAAATCGACTTCAGCATACAGACCATCAAGTGGGGCGAGGACGGTAAGGAAAGCACCTCGTCGGCAATGGCGGCTTCCATCATCGGAGTGGTGTTTACTACCATTATATATATGTTCATCATGATATATGGCGCAATGGTGATGCAGGGCGTAATGGAAGAGAAGACCAACCGCATTGTTGAAGTGATGGTATCGTCGGTACGCCCCTTCGATTTGATGATGGGTAAAATCATCGGCATAGGTTTCGTTGGTCTCACCCAGGTGTTTCTCTGGGGAATAATCACCATGGTCCTGATAATAATCGGCGGCATAATGTTCTCGCCCGACGCAGCAGCCATGCAGGCAGAGGCATCGATGAAGATGATGGAGACGGGCGCAATGTCGTCCCCCGCGGGCAACGAGATTATGCAGATAATCCATTCCATCAACCTCGCTGACATAGCCGTCTCGTTCGTCGTCTATTTCATTGGCGGTTATCTGTTGTATGCATCCATGTTTGCTGCCATTGGTTCGGCAGTGGACAATCAGGAAGACTCTCAGCAGTTCATGATGCCCATCATGATACTCATGCTCTTTGCCTTCTATGCCGGCATATACAGCATGGAGAACCCCGACGGACCGTTGGCATTCTGGTGCTCCATGATTCCGCTCACCTCACCTGTTGTGATGATGATACGCGTACCGTTTGAGATACCGCTGTGGCAGGAGTTGATATCCGTGGTATTGCTCTACGCCTTGGCTTTGGGCATCGTATGGCTCTCGGCAAAGATTTATAGGGTGGGCATCCTGATGTATGGCAAGAAACCAAGCATCAAGGAGATGGTGAAATGGATTAAATACAAATAAACGACGGACCGGGTATCCGAAAGGAGAAAATGAAACAGGCAGCAGGAGGATTCTCTCTTGCTGCCTGTTTCTGTAAACGCGGAATGCCCCGCGCCTCTTTACCTAATATTATTCGTTTCAAACTTGCGGCTGCACCACGCAGAACGTGCCGGAGGCTTTGCCCACCAGCTTGCCGTCGCAATAGATTTCGCATTCGCTGAAGTTGATGCGTCGCCCCGGCTTGATGACCTTACCCTTTGCAATAAGCTCCTTGCCCCATGCCGCTCTGAGGAACGACACGTTAAGCTCGGCAGTGAGCACGTCCTTGTCCAATGGAGTAACAGTATACGCGGCAAAGCCTGCCACGGTATCAGCCAACGCCGCCAACACTCCACCGTGTATCACGCCGCAATATTGTCGTTGCTCGTCGTGAAGAGGCATATGTGCCTCCACATAGCCTTCCTCCACAACGTCGAACTGTATTCCCAAATGATTTACGTAAGGGTTACCTTTCACCCTATCCACCAATCTCTCTTTTTCTTCTATATTCATCATCGCAGTGTAGTATATTATCACAAATCAAGGTGTCGGATGGTTTTGCCGTAGGCGTCGAGCACCGTCAGGGTCATCTCTTTGCCTTTCTTCTGGAGCACCATGACTGTTGCTTCGTTGATGTCGGGAGCACCGCCAATCACCACGGGGAAGTTGTTGCCATATTCGCTGCCTTTGGGATAGTAGGCACGACGGTGTGTGTGTCCGTTGAGACAGATGTCGAACGGCGCTTTCTTCAGGAGTCCGCCCCAAAGCGTAAGACAGGGGTTATATTTATCCACATCCTTGCCGTAGATACTTATATGGTGAACAAGCACACGCTTCTTTGCCTTCTTGAAGGCTTTGCTCTTGAGCTCATCACGGAGGAATCCCACCTGAGCCTCGCGCAGGGCAGTGAAGTCGTTCAATCCGGAGTATTCCTTATGGTCGTCGGGCTTGTCTTCACCGCAGTCAAGCATAACGAAACGGGTGTCGCCCCAGCTGAAAGCCCCGTAGGTCTTGTCGCCCACATAGTCGAAGAGGTTGCGAAGGCCAATGGAGTAAGCGTTCCTAATCTCGTGGTTGCCGCGCAGGTAGAACACCGGCACGTCGGCAGCGCCCACTGTCTCGTTAAGTTCGGAGAGGAAGCGGGTGGCATTGTCGTGGCTTGCGGGGTCGTCGATGCAGTCGCCGTTGAAGATAACGAAGTCGTAGTGCAGGTCCTTCACCTGATTGTAGAGAGCCTGAAGGGTCTGCGAGTGTTTGTGCAGGTCGTTGAACACAATGGCGGTGAAGTCCGTAGTGGTTGCCTCCGGCAGTTTAAATGTGTGGAACTCCGACACAGCCGTCTCGCCAAACTCCTTGCTGTAGGCATAATACTTCAGAATCTCCTGCGAGCAGATGCGGTAGTAGTAGGTCTTTCCCGGCTCAATGTCATTGAGACGTATTTTGTTTTGCGTGCCGTTGCATATCACCTGTCCGTCCACCACGGTACGTGCCTTCTTGAGGTTGTTTTTGTCGGTTCCGTATTCCACCCAGCTGTAGGTGGGCACCGTTGTCTGCCACATCACAGTGATGCCACCCCCAACGGGGTTCTGCAGGTAGGGCTCGGTACGGAAAATCTTGTCGGCACTAACGCCCTTAGTCTCTTCAGGGGCTTTGGTCCCCGTATTCTCTTGCGAATGGATGTTACCACATAGCGACAGCAGCATAAGCATCACTGCCATCCATCTTCCCACGTTTTTCATGTCTCTTTTGTATGTTTAGCAATTAATATTCCATCTGTGGGGCAAAAGTACTGATTAATTCGTTACCTCGCCCTTCTGGTGCCTCACAGAGGGATTCATTCCCATCCATGGCACGCCCCCGGGGGGGGGATGACAACACATGGAATAAATACATAAATTTGCGACACCTAAAATCATAGATAAATCATGTCGCAAATAGCCCCACTTATCTCCGACCTGGCAGTGATACTTATCTCCGCAGGTCTCGTTACACTGCTGTTCAAGAAGCTGAAGCAGCCGGTTGTGCTCGGTTATATTGTTGCCGGTATCCTGGCAGGGCCGGCAATAAAAGAGATTCCTTCGGTGTCGGATGTTGAGAGCATCCGCATCTGGGCAGACATTGGTGTTATATTCTTGTTGTTTGCGCTGGGACTGGACTTCAGTTTCAAGAAGCTGATGAAGGTAGGCGGCACGGCGGTTATTGGTGCCGTTACGGTTGTGATAGGGATGATGACCTTTGGTTATATCACCGGACTGCTTCTTGGCTGGGGTCACATGAACAGCCTCTTCCTTGGGGGCATGCTCTCGATGTCGTCCACCACCATTATCTTCAAGGCATTCGACGATATGGGACTAAGAAATCAGCGGTTCGCAGGCGTGGTGTTTGGTATCCTTGTGGTGGAAGACTTGTTTGCCGTATTGCTGATGGTGTTGCTGTCCACTCTCGCGGTGAGCAAGCATGTGGAAGGAATGGAGCTGCTCGACAGCGTGGTGAAGCTGGGTGTGTTCCTGCTCTTCTGCTTCGTGGTGGGCATCTATCTCATCCCCTCTTTCTTGAAGAAGATGCGGCGGTATCTCAACGACGAGACGCTGCTGATAGTAAGCCTTGGGCTCTGCCTCGGCATGGTGATGATAGCCACCAAGGCGGGCTTCTCGTCGGCACTGGGCGCCTTCGTCATGGGCTCCATCCTTGCCGAGACCATCGACGCCGAGCATATCGAGCACCTCGTGAAGCCCGTGAAAGACCTCTTTGGTGCCATCTTCTTTGTCTCCGTGGGTATGCTGATAGACCCGGCATTGCTGTGGGAATATAAGATACCCATCATCATCCTCACCCTCGTTGTCATGGTGGGTCAGATACTCTTCGGCAGCTTTGGCGTGCTTCTCTCGGGGCAGACGGTGAAGGTTGCCATACAGTCGGGCTTCTCCCTGGCACAGATAGGTGAGTTTGCGTTTATCATCGCTTCGCTTGGTCTGTCGCTAAAGGTTACCGACCAGTTCCTCTACCCCATTGTTGTTGCCGTCTCGGTCATCACCACCTTCTTCACTCCTTATATGATACGTCTTGCTGAGCCTGCGTGCAAGTTCGCAGAGCAACATATACCTATGCACTGGCTGCATTTCCTTGAGCACTACACCTCGGGAGCAAACACCATAAGGCAGAAGAGCGCATGGAACAAGCTCCTGAAATCCCTTGCGCGCATCGTGGGCACCTATACTGCCGTCACCGTGGTGTTGATATTCATATGGCTGAAGTTCGTTGCCCCGTTTATCATGAAGCAGATTCCCGGCTTCGAAGGGAGATGCCTTGCCTTGGCACTCATCCTCCTTCTCATCTCGCCAATGCTGAGAGCCATAATGATGAAGAAGAACCACTCCGCGGAGTATGTGCAGCTGTGGAACGACAGTAAGTATAACCGCGGACCGTTGGTGTCGCTCATCGTACTGCGCATAGTGTTGTGCACGGGCCTCGTGTTGCTGCCCATAGCCCGTTTGCTGAACACTGCGGCGGGCATCGGCATTGCCACCGCTGCCACGGTGATAGCCTTGGTCATCTTCTCCAAGTGGCTGAAGAAGCAATCTATCCTCATGGAGCGCCATTTCTTCTCCAACCTCTCTGCACGTGAGATGGAGAGCGAGCGCAACGCACCTATCAACAAACGTTTTGCCAACCACCTCCTGGAGCGTGACCTCCACCTGGCGGATTTCGAGGTGAAGCAGAACTCACCCAGTATGGGCAAGACATTGAAGGAACTCAACTTCCGACAGAAATGCAACGTCAACGTTGTTACCATCATCCGTGGCGGCACGCGCATCAATATCCCCGGAGGCGAAGAGAGGCTCTATCCTTTCGACAAACTGGTGGTGGTGGGTGCCGACGACGACCTCACGCATTTCCGCCAGTACATCGACGAGCGTTATAAGGAGTCGCTCAGCGAGGCTCAGGAGCAGAAGGAAGTAAACATGGAGCAGTTCTCCATTGGCGAAGGCTCCGGACTTATAGGCAGAACAATACTCGAGTCGGGCATACGCGACAAATCCGATTGCCTTGTCATAGGTATCGAGCGCGGCAATCAGTCCATCAAGAACCCACCTCCCACCACCGTGTTTGAGGAGGGCGACATAGTGTGGATTGTTGGCGAGCACGAAAAGGTGGTGCGCCTCAGTGAAGGTAAGACAGTGAAATAAGACAAACCATAGTTTCGTAGGATATGAAATTCATAGGAATAATACCGGCAAGATATGCCTCCACACGTTTCCCGGGGAAGCCCCTGGCGGATATGGCAGGCAAGCCGATGATAGAAAGAGTGTATGAGAGAGTGAAGGATGTATTGGACAAGGTATGCGTGGCGACCGACGACGCACGGATATTCTCCGCCGTGGAAGCCTTCGGAGGAAACGTGGTGATGACCTCCGAGCATCATCAGAGCGGCACCGACCGCGTCTACGAAGCCTACACCAAGGTGGGCGAAGGCTGCGACGTGGTGGTCAACATCCAAGGCGACGAGCCGTTTATCCACCCCGAGCAGATTGAGACCTTGAAGGAATGTTTCGTGGATGGCAGCACAAGGATTGCCACTTTGGTGAAGCCCTTCCGAATGGACGACGACTTCGAGAAGACTCTTTCTAACCCCAACTCGCCTAAGGTGGTGGTCAACAAACTTGGCGAAGCGATGTATTTCAGCCGCAGCGTCATCCCCTACATGCGTGGGAAGGATTGTAGCGAATGGCTACGCAACCATACCTACTACAAACATATCGGTCTCTATGCCTACCGCGCCGATACGCTGAAGGAGATAACCTCCTTGCCGCGCTCGCCACTGGAGATTGCCGAGAGCCTTGAACAGCTGCGATGGATAGAGAACGGCTACAAGATAAAGGTAGGCATCACCCAAAGGGAAACCATCGGCATCGACACCCCCGAAGACCTAACCAAAGCCCTCGAAGCATTGAAAGGGATGGAGTAAATGTGTCAGCGCACGCTGGAAGATTGATGGCGGAAGCTAAATTAATAAGAGTAAGATAGGCGTTATGCCTCGTCATATCTTATACTGCTTTTATGAATTTAGCCAAGGCTGGCTTTTGCATTTGCCATTCAATGTTCATCGGGAAATTGCCAGATGAACGTATGTAGTCCACCAAACCCAAACAATAGTAAGGCATGGTGTTGCCAAAACCGTCTTTCTTTGCCTCGCGCACAAAGAGCATAAAGTGTCTGCCATTCTCATGCTGGTTGACATACCGCTCTCCTTTATTGCTATGCGACATGGTATTCTGCGATTGCCAATGAAAGCGTTTTTCGCTGATGAAGTAGTCGTTGTATTGCGTAGTTGGCGAGAAGTCTTTGTCTGATTTGTTCAGTGTGACGAAGAGCAACTCTGTGTTTGTTTCATCTATATTGAACACCCCCGCAGCAGAACCCGACATCCTCCTGTCTGCCTTCTGCCGATTGTAGAGGATGAAAATCTCTTCCTTCGTATAGCATCCATATAGTTCCAGTCCGCTGGGTTGTGTTAAGTCATCTATTTTGCAGGTTTTGAACTCCAGGTGGTCTACGAGGTAATCCATCAGTTCCGCAATCTCCTGCTTGAATAGTGGGTAATTGTTCACTGTGGCAAGAGCCTCATAGATGCTCTTATATTTCGTCTTGCTAATACGTTCTTTAAACAAAGCGTAGTATAGCATCAGGGCGAAGTGGCGGTCGGTTTCTTTTTCTTCTATCTTGCAGTTGTTGCGCAAATATGCACGTATGAAATGAATGAAATGCGTGGAATTGATATGCACAAGATTTGAAATGCCGGTGACGAGTTGCTTGGTTACGTCATCATCTGCGAAATTCTCACATTTTCCTGCCTCGCGTTTAAGCGAAGTCCAGCATCTCGTGCCCTTATATATCAACCTTATGTCTTGTCCGTTGGTTTCAATGAATTCAGACAATGTCGGCGTGTAGTCATATCCTCGCAGTTCCTTTACAAGTCGTCTGTTGTCGTACAAAGCGCTTTTGATACTTTGGATAATATACTCTTTGGCTTGTTGCTCCATATAGATTGAACAGCCTGCAGGAAGTAGCGGAAGTGGGTCTGTTTTGTGATTCCATGGAGTCTTTGGTTTCGATATGCTGCGAATACGACTGGCAAAATCGTAGTTGCGATTTACTTGAGCAATAAAATCGAGCACTGTGAGATAGTTTTTACCTGGGCTGAGACGTAGACCACGGCCAAGTTGCTGAAGATATACGGTGAGACTATCGGTAGGACGCAGGAAGAGTGCTGTATCAACTTCGGGGATATCCACACCTTCATTGAATATGTCAACTACGCATAAATAGTTTATGCGTCCGGCAGCCAAATCACGGTTTAGTTTTACACGGTTGTCGCTTGGGGTGTCCGACGTGAGACTTTCGGCTTTAAGACCTTGCTTGCTTAGCATTTTCGCCATAAAGTCGGCGTGTTTTTTGTCTGAGCAGAAGCAAAGAGCACGACATTTATTCTCGTCAGGGAGATATTCACGCAACTTTTGTACGATGAGCCCAACGCGTTCTTCGTTGCAGAGTTTGTCGGTGAGTCTGCTTGTGATATATCTGCCGCCGCTCCATAGCTCGTCTTCAGAAATGTCTGTTGGGTCGGAGATGCAGATATATTGGAATGGCGTGAGCAGTCCTTCATCAAGGGCTTGCGCCAATCTAATCTCAGCACTAATCTTGTTACCAAAATCAGGCAGCAGACTCTGTCCATCCATACGCTCCGGCGTGGCAGTGAGACCAAGCAGAATCTTCGGAAGGAAGAAGGTGACAATTTCGCGATAACTATCGGCTGCGGCATGGTGTGCTTCGTCTATGACGATGTAGTCGTAATAGTTTGCGCCGAGTCGTTTGAAAGCATCTACGTTGTTATGTAATGTTGCCACCGACACAAACAAATGCTCCATTTCGCTTTGAGGCCTGTAGTTGCCCACCCAAAGTTCTCCGAAATTGGCATCTCTCAATACGCTGCGATATGTACGTATCGACTGCTTGAGGATTTCCTCCCGATGAGCCACGAAAAGTAGACGTGCTTTGGGATTGGCATCATGGAAACGTTTGAAGTCGAATGCCGAGATAACGGTCTTTCCTGTGCCAGTGGCAGCCACAACCAAGTTGCGATGAAGTCCGCACTCCTCACGTTCCACCTGAAGGCGGTCGAGGATGACTTTTTGATGAGGCAATAGCTGAAAATGTTGAAGCAGGGTGTTCTCGTTAGCTGGCTGGCGCTGTAGATTCAGCTCACTATTGAACTTTTCTATGCCGCCTTCACGAAAATCTTCGAAGTTCTCGCTGTCCCAATAGCGTTCGAATGTGGCCATTGCCGACTTGATGATATGCGGATTCTCCACATTCGTCACACGTATGTTCCATTCCAATCCGTCGGTTTGTGCCGAGCGTGAGAGGTTAGACGAGCCGATATATGCTGTGCTGAAACCAGAGTTTCTCTCAAAGATGTACGACTTGGCATGCAGGCGTTCAATCTTCGTATTGTATGAGATGCGAATTTCTGTGTTTGGAAGAGCCGCCAACTGCTCTAAGGCTTTCGGCTCAGTTATGCCGCAATAAGTAGTTGTGATGATGCGTAAGGTATGTCCCGGCTGATTGCAGAATTTCTTCAACTCTTCAAGAATCATTCTGATGCCCGACATTCTGAGGAATGACACAATGATACAGATATTGTCGGCTGAAGCAATGTCGCGCAATATTTCAGACCCTATAGATAGCTCCGACTGTCCACCGGTGAAGAGATTGCTTACGCGAAACCCGGATTTTGGACGTACTAATTCTGTCTTTGTCGTTTCGAGCGTAACCTGCTGTTGCTTGCTTATCACGGCAGAAAGAAGTTTCGGGGCTTTGATGGTATCGTCGGGCAACTTCGCTCCTTTGAGCAGGTTGTTCACCATTTTTATTTTAGCATCAATGGAGCACTCCTTATCGTCGAGTTTCTTCAGGATTGATTGCGCCAAGAAATCTGCTAACATCTTGGCTGATTCGGCACTGTCGATGTCTGATGTTTGACACACCAGACCTTCCTTTTCGGTGTCATTTATGTCAACCTCTGTTCGCTGGCTGATGATATTCTCGTAAATGCCTTTCTTTAGTTTCATACGTTATATCTGAGATAGAAAAGAGGGCGTGGGGAAGTTATCGGTATCAAGGCTTAGCACGGCCCACTCCAGTCAATAACCACCTTTGTCCACGCCCCATAAGGTGCGTGAGCATCCGATGATTTGACCACGACGGAGGTTATTTTGAAGTGCTAATTCTGATACTTAGTCGAGTCAGGGATGTCTACGTAACGTTATTTCTTCTTCTTGGCAATCGCAATTGTTATTACTTCATCTTCTAATTCCGAGTCGGAAAGTGGTCCGGAAATAGACTGGGTAAAGGTAGAGACTTATTTTTAAATATTGTTGCATCGTTTCGCGATTTCACCGGCGGCGGTGCTGGGAACCACGCTTACAGGCCCATGAAGATTGCATGAGGGGCGGAAACCGCGTTTCTTGGTCCATGCTCGTTGCAGGAGGGTCTTGATGCACG
>CAVGKO010000026.1:0-13095 GCA_963629885.1 Anaerobutyricum sp. | reverse complement strand
TATACGAATAAAATCGTCAATTTAATCGTATAAAACGGGTCATTTATTCGTATAAGCCTAAAACCTTCCCGCCGATTGTTTGGGGGGTGAAAAGAAGTATTGAAAAATGAAAAGGGTCGTCCCTTTTGCCCCAATGTGTCGTCCCTTTTGATGAAATGTGTCGTCCCATCGGGTAAAAACCGCTTTACGGGGGGAGGGGAATATCGGTGGTTTTTACGTACATTTGCCGCGTTGCAGTCTGCCGGTCTGTCGCTCATCTTTCAAAGGTGGGAGGAACGTCCGGGCAACACAGGGCACCATACTTCTTAACGGGAAGCTGTCCGCGAGGGTGGAGTAGCGTAACAGAGAACAACCGCCGGACTTGTTCGGTAAGGGTGAAAAGGCGAGGTAAGAGCTCACCGGATGCCGTAGTGATATGGCATGCCGTACGTCTTATGGGTTGTAAGGTCATGTATACCGACGTATGTAGGATTGCCCGTCCGATGTCGGGGGGTAGACCGCTAAAGCTTATCGGCAACGGTAAGACGAGATAAATGGCAGACGCTTCCGGGCAACCGGAAGTACAGAACCCGGCTTATAGGCAGACTGCAATTTTTTATTTATCACGGCAAACACTTTTGCCCCCTTACAACCTCACGCTATGAAGAAGGAAACGGAGAAAAAGCCTTTGGTAGAACGGCTCAACACTTGGCTGACGAGAAGTATTCGTTTTGTGACGTACGACATCTGGCGGATTACGGAGAACGAAGTGAGTGGCTTGAAAGAGCTTTACATCAACACCATCAAGACAATCATACTGGCTGTGCGCGGGTTCATCAGCGAGAACCTCCAGACCAAAGCCTCTGCCCTAACCTATAGCACGTTTCTTGCCATTGTGCCTCTCCTTGCGGTATTGGTGGGGGTGGCCAAAGGGTTCGGCTTCCAATCCATGGTGAGGGAAGAGTTGCTCTATTATCTGCCCGGGCACGAACCGGAGCTGAACAAGGCCTTTGAGTATGTGGAGAACTACTTGGCGCAGGCTCAAGGCGGCGTTATTGTGGGGATAGGTTTTGTGTTGTTGTTCTACACGGTAATCAATCTGATTTCCTCGATAGAAGATACGTTCAACGATATATGGCAGATAAAGAAGTCGCGCCCATGGTATAGGAAGATATCCGACTACCTGGCGTTGTTTCTCATCCTCCCGATATTGATGACAGCCTCCGGAGGCCTTTCCCTCTTTGCCTCCACGCTGCAAAACTCCATCCTAAGCGAATACGTGTTTCTCACACCTATATTGGAGTTTACGCTCACGGTGGTGCCCTACATCATTACCATCTTGACGTTCACGGCGCTCTATGTCTTTCTCCCGAACACTAAGGTGAGGTTTGTCAACGGCTTGCCTGCGGGCGTGATTGCCGGTTGTGCCTTCCAGTTCTTCCAGTTGATATATATCAGCGGACAGATTTGGGTGAGCAAATACAACGCCATATACGGTAGCTTTGCCGCTCTGCCGTTGTTGCTGCTGTGGTTGCAACTCTCGTGGCTGATATGCCTCTTTGGTGCAGAACTATCATACGCCTCGCAGAACGTGAAGAAGTTTAGCTTTGAGCGCGACAGCAAGAGCATAAGTCGCCGCTACAAGGATTTCCTTACCTTGCTTATCTCCTCGCTTATCATCAAACGGTTTGTTGCCGGCGAGAAGCCCTATTCGGCAGACGAGCTGTCGAGCACCTACCGCATACCCATCCGTCTCACCACAGACATACTCTATATGCTTACCGAGTTGGGTATTATCATTGAAGTGAACTATGGCGACGATGAACGCGTGGCATACTATCAGCCGGCTGTGGATGTCAATCAAATAACGGTAAGCAGCTTGTTTACCAAGATGGACGAATATGGCTCCGAGAACTTCAAGATAGATACCAATGGCCTTTTCTCGGCTCAATGGCAGGCTCTGCTCAAGACCCGCGAAGACATGATTAAGGCCAACGACAACATCCTGCTCAAAGACCTATAAACAACATAAACGGAATAAGAAGACTAAAGAGAGGTTGATGGGCATTAGCAAGGGACATACTAATCTGACAGTGGGGAAGACGTGGAAGGTGATTGTCCGCTTCACCCTGCCTCTGCTCATCGGCAACGTATTGCAACAGCTCTACAACCTCACCGATAGCGTTATTGTTGGGCAGCTCTTGGGGAAAGAAGCCTTGGCAGCCGTCTCTGCTTCCTTCTTTATCTATTACTTCATCGTGTCGATGGTCATAGGTATAGGTAGCGGCACCTCGGTTGTCATCTCGCAGTTCTTTGGCGCCGGGCACTACGACAAGGTGCAGAGGGCATTCTCCTCGTTCTTTATCTTCATGCTGGGGGCAGGCCTCATTCTCTCCATCGCCGGGATAATATTTGCCGAGCCTATCTTCCGCCTAACCAACACCCCCGAAGAAGTCATACCCGATGCCGTGAGCTATTTCCGTATATATATAGGGGGGACGTTCTTGTTCGTTACCTTCAGCAGCATCATCTCCATACTGAGGGGTGTGGGCGAGTCGATGCGTCCGATGATATTCATCTTCATCGCTACGGTGCTCAATGTTGTCTTGGATTTGCTCTTTATCGTTGTCTTTGGTTGGGGCATAGAGGGAGCTGCGCGGGCAACGGTCGTTGCTCAGGGCATAGGTATGTGCATAGCCTTGGGGTATGTCGACCGCACCCATCCTCTGTTCTCCATCAAGAAGAAAGACTTGGTGTTCGACGTTAAGCTCTTCCGTGAGGGGCTGAGGATTGGCTTGCCTACCAGCGTGCAGCAGTGCGCCATTGCCTTGGGGCTGATTGCCCTCCTCGGCATTGTCAATGGCTTTGGCACCGACACACTCACGGCTTACGGCGCAGCGGGGAAGATAGATGCCATCATCACACAAGCCATACTCACCCTCTCGAGTGCGCTTGCTGCCTTTTGCGGGCAGAACATCGGCGCCGGCCGCTTCGACCGCGTTAGTGAGGGCCTTCGCTTCACCATGCTTGTCAACGTGCTGTTTAGCGTGGTGGCGTTTGCCTCTGTCTATTTCTTTGGCGAGGAGATGATGCGTGCCTTTACCGACGACCCCTCGGTGGTGGCCATCGGACGCGAATACCTGCTGATTGTAGGAGGGTTCTTCGTTGTGCACGGAGGATTGAACGTATACAACGGTGCGCTCCGTGGGGCGGGCGACACTGTCTTTATTATGACCGTCAGTCTTGTCTGCCTATGGCTGATACGTATCCCATTGGCCTATCAGCTCAGTGTTTGGTACGGGCGTCAAGGCATATGGTGGGGCATAGGCATAAGCATAGCCATAGGGTTGCTTGTTACCTACATATACTATAAGACGAATCTTTGGAAGAAGAAGGGCGTGGTAAAGAGATAATCCCTTTCTATCCCAGCTGCATCATGCGGCTGATATACTTACCCACGATATCGAACTCAAGATTAACCACCGTGCCTTTCTCTATCTGCGAGAAGTTGGTGTGCTCGTGAGTATAAGGAATGATAGCCACCTGGAAACCATTCTCCCGTGAGTTGCATACCGTAAGGCTCACGCCGTTGACACAGATGGAACCCTTCTCAACGGTGATATACCCCTGCTTGGCTGCCTGCTTGTCGAAGGGATACTCAAAGGTGTAATACCAGCTGCCGGCAGCTTCCTCCACCTGGGTGCACACAGCTGTTTGGTCTACATGCCCCTGCACGATATGTCCGTCCAAGCGTCCGTTCATCATCATGCTTCTCTCGAGGTTCACAAGCGAGCCGGGCTTAAGAAGTCCAAGGTTGGAGCGTTCCAGGGTCTCGCGCATGGCTGTGGTGGTAAACGTGTCGTCGGTCTTCTTTACCACAGTGAGGCATACACCGTTGTGGGCAACGCTTTGGTCTATTTTCAGCTCGTTGACAAACGAGCATGTCATGGTGATATGGATGTTGTCCCTGTCGTGCTCAATGGCTACAACGCGGGCTGTTTCTTCAATGATTCCTGAAAACATGGGTGTGTTGTTTTGATGTTTATAAAATGGATGTCTATTTGCAGTGCTCCGTGAGCAGTCTCTCTGCCAGCGGGTCGCCCAGCTCTTTGGCTTTGTTGAGGGCCTCGCAAGCTTCCTTCTTCTTGTTCATACGCACATAGCATACGCCCTTCAGTCTATGGCATGCGGCATATTCGGGGGCAAGGCGCAGGGTCTCGTTGATTGACGCGAGTGCGTCCGTGTAGTTCTTCATGCGGATAAGGATGGAAGCCTCCTCGGCACGATAGTCCACAACGTCGGGCGAGATGCGTACAGCCTCCCTTATATCAGCCAATGCTCCTTCCGTATCTCCTGCGCGAAACTTTGTCTGCTCGCGATAGAAGTAGAAATCGCTGCCCACGCTGCCCTTCATGGCTTTGTAGTAGAGGTCGTAGTCGGCCACTGCCTCGGTAAAGAGCGAGAGGCGGAGCTTCCAGTCGATACGCTCAAGTATATATTGTCCGGCTTCGGCAGTGAGCGGGAGTCCGCATTTGTCAATGGCGCCGTCGAGAAGGGCAATCACATCGCCGATATTGAAGCCCGGGATGTTTTCTTTTGCCTTGGCAGCCCAGTAGTATGATGCTGAGGTTGCCTCCGGAGAATTGTTTATTATCATGTATTCCTCGTATGCTGCCTCGTAGTCTTTCTTGGCAAAGCAGATGTCGCCTGCCAACTGATGATAGGCAGGGAGATTGTCTTCCGCGATGGCTTTGCGGGCAATATCGAGGGCGGATTCGAGCGTCCACGTCGGGTCGTTAATCGTTGAGTCGGTGGCTGCCACACCATAGATGAGCTTTGCCTTATTGTAGAGAGCCTCGCCTTTCTTGTCGCTATGTTGCGTGGCTGTCTCAATATCGTCGAGCGCACGTTTGAGATACTCCTTCTGCTCCTCAGTCGAAGAAGCCAGCTCGGCACGATGCACGGCATAATGGCTGGCACGGCTGATATATCCGTCGGGTGCATCGGGGAAGGTAGCGATGAAGTCGTTAAGCGTATTCAGATAGGTCTTTGCATCTTCAACGCTGTTCTTGAGAAACAATGCCACCTGTGCCTCTTCCACATTCGCCGGCCAAGCTTTAGGTATACCTATTGTATTATACGCTGAGTTCAAGAAGTCTGTGGGGGTCATCGAAAGACTCCCGGCGTAGGCTGCCGAGACGGCAAACGAAACATCCTTCTTTCCCGAAGCATCTGCCTGCGCCAGTCCGAATACCTCCCCTTCGGCATTGAGCACCGGGGTGTTCACCTTGTCGCCTTCGAGCGGGAAGGAAAGTTTGTAGTAGCTATACGGGTCTTTCAGCTTGCTCACCTCGGTGATTGTGCCCGGCTGCGAAGAAGCTTTCTTTGCTGTGGTGTAGGGTAGGAGATAGCTGACGGAGCCCACAGCCTGAGGGTCGGAAGCTATGTTAAGGTAACGCACCTTGCCCTTAACCCCCACGCGCACCTTTATCACGTCGTATAATTCATCGGCACCGATGATATGTGTCACCGGGAAGGATGCTCCCTCCGCGTCGGTCACCGTAGCTGTGTTGGCACCTTCGAATAATGTATATCCTGTGATGACGTCGCCTGCCTCGGAGACAAACACTCCCGTTCCCGTTGCAATCTGCGCCCCGTCTTTGCCGTAGGTGGTGATTTTTACGACGGCGTTCTTGCTTTTGTCCATCCATTTGGGGGTTGCGTTCTTCTGAGCCCATGCTGTGCTGAAGAAGAAGCATGCCAATACAAATAATAATATTTTCTGTTTCATGTCTTAGTGTTTCTTGAGATGTGCCGACAAAAATACAACATTATCATTACCCTTGTATTCCCCCCGAAGAAAGGTGGGGAAATATTGATTGGTTAACCGATTTCGTCAAATTGGTTAACCCTTTCGGGCAAATTGGTTAACCGATTCAAAATTCTTCGCCGTCCGGGGTGTGGAGAATGAAGGTGGTTGCACCGATGGTTACTATGGCTCCTTCGCCAATACGTACGCGTTCCCTGTCGCCAATGAGTGTGCTGCGAAGAAACGTGCCGGTCATGCTCTCGTTGTCGCGCAAGGTGTAGATGAGTTTCCCCTGCTTGTTGGCCTTCACGTTGATGATGCAGTGCTTGCGGCCAACACTCGGGTCGTTGGTGATGATTGGCACGTCAACGCCGTCGGTGTCTTTGTTACGCCTCCCTATAAGGTTGTCGCCCATCACGAGCGGCAGCTCCTGCTTGAAGCCGAACTTGTTTTCAATAACTGTGATATATCCTAACGAGAAATCTTTCTCCTTCACTTCTTTCTCTTCGCCGGAGGCAGTGCGCACCGTGCGTAGACCAATCTTTACTTTCATCTGCGCTCCGCACTCGGGGCATACAAAAGCCACCACCTTGCCTTCTTCGTATCGTGTGTCGTCGAACGACAACCTATTGTCGCATTTGGGACAGAATATATGTTTCATCTCTTTCTTTTGATTATTTCATGCGGGCATCTGCGCCCCACATCAGCTTCTCGCGTAGTGTTTGATAGAACGTGTGATTGTGTATCTTGATGACTTTGGTCGTAAAGTTTGCCTTTGTAACCGTCAGCTCTGTGCCGGCAGGGAATATCTCCGAACGCCCGTCGAGGGAGATAAGGAAATGCTTGTTGCGGCTCTCCACCTTGAGCGTGACCTTATATGTATCCGGGATAACCAGCGGGCGCACATTCAAGGAATGCGGGGCAACGGGGCTCAGCACCACATTGTCGCTCTGCGGGTGGATAATGGGGCCGTTCACACTCATGGAATAGGCTGTAGACCCGGTGGGCGTGGCAATAACCAATCCGTCGGCTTGGTAGGAGGTAAGATATTCGTCGTTCAAAAAGGTGTGGATGGTAATCATGGAAGAGGTGTCGCGCTTGAGCACGGCAATCTCGTTTAATGCATAGTTGTGACCCTTAAACATCCTCTCGTCGGTATGAAGACGCAGAAGGGTACGTTCCTCAATCTTATAGTCTCCCTTCAAGAGTTCGTCTATCGCCTCTTCGATGTCGCCCCCGCCCACATCAGCCAGGAAGCCCAACCGCCCGGTGTTGATACCCAAGATAGGGATGCCTTGCCGGCTCACCCGGGCTGCCGTCCTAAGGAAAGTGCCGTCGCCACCCACGCTGAGCGCCACGTCCAAGTCTATCACATCGTCACACGGCAGCAACCCCGCCACCTTTGGCTTGAGCCCCAAACCATCGGCAAGGAAACCATGAAAACGGGCGTCTACATACACCTCAGCATCTATAGAACAAAGCTTTTCGAACAATCGTTTTATCTTGTTTTGATTCTCCTTCTGACACTCGCTACCAAATACGCCAACCTTCATAAAGCAACCTCGTTATATTTTCCCATCCAGTAGTCAAAACTTTTTAACATCAATGTTGTGAAATCTTTCATCAACATATCCCCATGAATTCCCTTAATTCTGCTACTTTTGCGCCGATACTTTCGCGCAAAAGTAATGAAAGAAACAAGATATAACGATAACGTACGATGACAAATTTAAGTGTTAACATTAACAAGGTTGCGACTCTCCGTAATGCACGAGGAGGCAATATGCCGGATGTATTGGCGGTGGCTCAAGACTGCGAAAAGTTCGGTGCCCAAGGGATAACGGTTCACCCCCGCCCGGATGAGCGACACATCAGATATAGCGATGTGTATGCCCTTAAACCTCTTATCAAGACGGAATTCAATATCGAAGGCTACCCCTCGGATAAGTTCATAGACCTTGTTCTGAAGGTAAAGCCGGCGCAGGTTACACTTGTTCCGGACGACCCGAGCGTCATCACCTCTTGTGCGGGATGGGATGTGAAGGCAAACTTCGACCATCTGAGCGAATTGGTTGACGTCTTTACGGCTAAAAGCATTCGTACATCCATCTTTGTGGGGACCGACCTTGCCAACATCGAGCTGGCGGCAAAGACAGGTGCCGACCGCATTGAGTTATACACCGAGCCTTATGCTTCCCAGTATGCCAAGAACAAGGAGGAAGCCGTTGCTCCCTTCGTTGCGGCAGCCACCTTGGCAAAGAACCTGGGGATGGGCGTCAATGCCGGTCACGACCTTAACCTCGACAACCTCGCATGGCTTAGCGAGAACATCCCTTGGCTCGAAGAAGTGTCCATCGGACATGCGCTGATTTGCGATGCCTTGTATCACGGGCTGCAGAAGACCATCACATTATATAAAGCGTGCTTGCAGCAGCAATGACAAACCGAATATTAACGAATAAGCAATAAAATCTATGAGCATTTTACTTTCCCTACAGTCTGTAGGGGCACAGACAGCAGAACAGATGCCTGACCTGACGGCAGTGACTACACCCACAGAAGCAGAAATCAACGTGATAGACCTTGCGATAAAGGGAGGGTGGATTATGGTTGTACTGCTGATATTATCCTTGATAGCAGGCTACATCTTCATTCAGCGTTTTTTGGTTATCCGTCGTGCGGGCAAAGAAGACCAAAACTTCATGAACCGCATCAAAGACTATATCCACGAGGGGAAAGTCAACTCGGCTTTGAACCTCTGCCGCAGCACCGATACTCCTGCTGCCCGTATGATAGAGAAGGGTATCACCCGCTTGGGCCGCCCAATGAACGATGTGCTTGTGGCCATCGAGAATGTGGGTAACCTCGAGGTTGCCAAACTGGAGAAAGGATTCCCGGTGATTGCCACCACGGCTGGTGGCGCACCTATGTTGGGATTCCTCGGAACAGTTACCGGTATGGTTCGTGCCTTCTTCGATATGGCTAACGCCGGAACCAACGTCGACGTATCTCTCCTCTCGGGTGGTATCTACGAGGCTCTTGTAACCACGGTAGGCGGTCTGGTGGTTGGTATCATTGCCTTGTTTGCCTACAACTACTTGGTTTCTCAGGTTGATGGCGTGGTAAACAAGATGGAAGCCCGCACCATGGAATTTATGGATTTGTTGAACGAACCGGCAGACTAATCCCCCGCTTTTAGGATTAGAGTTGTGGGTCGCTCTTATTATTAAGAAAGGTATGGCACTAAAACGAAGAACTAAAATAAACGAATCATTCAGCATGGCATCCATGACCGATGTCATATTCCTGTTGCTGATTTTCTTCATGGTCACCTCCACGGTGGTTATCCCGAATGCCATCAAGGTAACGCTTCCTCAGGCAAAGAAGCAGACAGCTGCCAAGCCGCTCACGAGGGTTACCATTGATGCCAATCTGAACTACTACGTGGCGTTTGGCAGCCAGAAGGAGGTGCAGGTGTCGTTCGACGAGATTACCCCGTTCCTTCAAGACAGCTACGCCAAGGAGCCTGAGATGTTCGTTGCCCTTTATGCCGACGAGACAGTCCCCTATAAGGAAGTGGTAAAGATTCTGAACATAGCAAACGAAAACAAATTCAAGATGGTGCTTGCCACCAGAGCACAAAAGTGATGAACTTCAACAAAGACGACATATACAGTCTGATTGGTACGCTCGCGTTCCATACGGCTATCTTCTTGCTGCTGTTGTTCACTGTGCTGCGTACCGAGATTCCGGAGGATGACGGTGGTGTGCTTGTCAACTTCGGTAATGTGGATGCCGCTGCCGGCACGTTTGAACCCAGATACACGGGCCAGGAACCGCCTCAGGAAACAACCACCCCTCCGCCAGCGCCCACTCCGCCGGTGAAAGCCCCCAAGGAGGAGCTTATAACGCAAGACCAAGAGGAGAGCGTTGCCATAGCCGAGGCGAAGAAGAAAAAGAAGAAGGAAGAGCAGCGTAAGAAGGAAACCGAGGCACAGAAGCAGAAAGCCAAGGAAGAGGAGGCTCGCAAGAAGAAAGAAGCCGAGCAGAAACGCTTGGCAGAAGAGCGCCGCAAGAAAGAACAAGCCATCAGCAATAAGGTTGCCGGTGCGTTTGGTATAGGCTCTGCCGATGGCGGCAGCCAAGGCGATGCCGAGAGTGGCACGGGCAATCAGGGTAGTCCGTTTGGCAACTCCGACCACGGTGCAAACGAAGGCGTTGGAGGATATGGCTCGTTCAACCTCAACGGCCGTTCCATCGGAGCAGGAGGTCTGCCACGTCCCGCCTACACAATACAAGAGGAGGGAAAGATTGTGATTAACATCACCGTCAACCCCAAGGGGAATGTGATATTCGCCGAGATAGGACGAGGCACCAACATCGACAATGCCTCCATGCGTAAGAGCGCATTGGAAGCAGCCAAGCGGGCCAAGTTCAACAGCATAAAGGAGACGAACAACCAGAGTGGCACAATCACCTACGTGTATAAACTGAAATAAGGAGAAAAGACATGAAGAAAGCAATTGTATTTCTTGCCGACGGCTTCGAAGAGATGGAAGCCTTGGGTACGGTGGATGTCCTTCGTCGTGGAGGCATCGAGGTGACAACTGTTTCCATCACAGACAACCCTATGGTGATGGGGGCTCACAACATACCGGTGGCTGCCGATGCAACGATAAACGAGGTGGCTCTTACGGATGCCGACGCGCTAATCCTCCCCGGAGGGATGCCCGGCGCCGCCAACCTTAACGGCTCGGAGATGGTAAAGAAAGCCCTGATGCAGCAATATAATAATGGTAAGATTGTGGCAGCCATCTGCGCCGCGCCGATGGTGCTCGGCGGACTGGGTTTGCTGAAGGGCCGCAACGCCACCTGTTATCCCGGCTTTGAGCCCAAGCTGACGGGTGCCGATGCCACCGGTGCAGCCGTTGAGGTGTCCGACAACGTTATTACCGGCAAAGGCCCCGGATTGGTCTACCACTTTGCCCTCGCCTTGGTAGAAGCCCTCATGGGAGAGAAGGTGAGTGGGGAAGTTGCCGCCGGACTATTGGTCTAAGGGCATCAGAAGAGGTGCATGGCATGCACCTTCACAATCAGCAATAACGACAGAAGAATTGTAAAGAGCAAGACGTTGCGTGCGGTATGCGCCAACGTCTTGTTTAGTTTTCTGCCCTCAAAGCTATAGAGCTCTCTCCACGTCTTGATGAAGAGGGCAAAGAATGCTGCGAAGAGCACCAACATCCATGTGGGGGCGTCAATCAGCAGTGGCGCCGTGAGAAGGAAGGCAACGATGCCGTTCATGAGGTAGAACACCTTGCCGAAGGTGCGGCCAAAGATTACGATGGTTGTGCGCTTCCTCGCTGCCTTGTCTTGCTCATAGTCGCGATAGTTGTTTACCACCAATATGTCCGTAGAGAAAAGCCCCAGCGAGAGCGAGAGGAGGAACGCCAACATTGAGAAGCTTCCCGCCTGTATATAATATGTAAAGCATAGCGGCACGATGCCGTAAAACAATACCACGCACACGTCACCCAGCCCGTTGTATGCCAAAGGAAACGGTCCTGCCGAATAAGCCAGCACGCAAACGGCTATGGCTATGCCCACCGGGATAAGCTCCCATCCGGAATAGAAGAGAAGACAGCATCCGCAGAGGCATGCAACCCCCAGCGTTGCCAGCGTGGCACAGAGCATTGCCTTTGGCGATATCCATCCTTGGGCAACAGCCCTCTCGGGGCCCAGGCGGTCTGCCCCGTCCGCCCCGTGTTTGAAATCGAAGTAGTCGTTGGCAAAGTTGCTTGCTATCTGTGCAAGGAGAGCCACGGCGAAACACAACACTGCCGGCACCGTTCTAAACACTCCCTCACACCAAGCCAAAACACAAGCCAGAAGCACCGGGCTAAGGGATGCCGACAAGGTTCTTGGGCGCGCGGCTTCCACCCATTTCGAAAGAGAATTCTTATTTTTCATAACTTTTTTTCAATAATCGAGGGCAAAAGTATAGTTTTATTTAAAAAGCGTGTACATTTGCGCCGTGAGGAATCTGTTCTACATATCGGCTCTGCTTTTCGGCATCTTGATGTTCTCCTTCGAGAACGAAACAAGAGGCGAATCTGCCGCAGTATCTCAAGCGGTGGCAGTGATGGAGGAAAAGGGAGCAGCCGATGCTCAGCACTACATCGATGCATTGCGTTCGGACCTTGAAGTAAGCAAGGGTTTGAACACTCGCAGAACAGTTCAACCGATAGACAATACGCTGCATTTGCGCACGCTGAAGATGGCGAAGAAGGTGCTTCGCGACATCCGCCTCAAGGAGATGAACCTACAGCGCAAGGTGATGGAGAATGTGTCGGAATATCAAACTATAAATCTTTCTACACTTACTTGTTTCGCGGCGCAATATGTGTATGCCCTGCGGAAACTTCTTATTTAGATTTTGATGGATACCCCCAAGGTGGGAGAGGTGCGTCTTAGAGAAAAGCGTCTCTCTTGAGGGGGAAGGCTACACGGTGACGGGTGCATGCACGCCTCCCAACGCCCGGGCCTAAGACTCAATGCATACACATTTATTTATCCATTAAAATCAAAGAAATTATGTCTACACAAAAATCAAATAAAACACGTCTTTACATTTCTATTGTCATCACAATTTTAGGTTGCGTTTTGGCTTGCACATCAATCATCCCCAATGAGTATGTAAAGCTGATTGTCGTAATGATAGCCTTGGGTTATGGCTTGTTTGGCATTATGAAGGGCATGAGCCATCATAATAGCGAAGAAGTGGCAGAAGCCGACGGCGACAAGAACGGGAAATAAACCTGATAAGAACGACCTTTAAAATTGTAGATAAAAATGAAGATAAATAAGGATTTGGTAGACGCTGTCATGATGATATCGTTTATCACGTTGGTGTTGGTTGGTACAACCGACTTCGACAGTATGGTTACTAAGGACGTAGTAATGGCGTTGTTGGGTCTTTTGACTATTGGTATGGCTGTGCTTCGCGGTATACAGATGAAGCAAGCAGCCAAAGAGCCTAAAGACACTGACGAGCTTTAGTAACAAAAGTGTGTGTGTGTACGGGAGGCGGAAAAATTTTCTGTCGATACAACCAGCGCCCGTCTCCCGTTTTTCAGTCCATATAAGTTCCAAAAATTTGTGGCTGTTTACCCCTTAAATATGGAGGGGTGTTTTTAACTTTTTGATAAAGTTATATTTGTGAATTCTTGGTGTGAAATTTTTTGTTTTTTGAAGACCTCCGGCGCTCTCCGTTACAAGCATAAACGCGTGGTTACCAATGTCTCGGGGGG
>CAVGKO010000025.1:0-13150 GCA_963629885.1 Anaerobutyricum sp. | reverse complement strand
GTCGTGCACATATCCTCGCAGCAGCTGGCGACGAAGAAAATGGTCCTCCTCGGTGGGCACAATCAGTAGGCTGTCCATCCTCTGGAGCGGGTTGTAGGTGGTGCGCCATGCTCCGAGATGGTCGTAGAACTTCTCCCTAAGGAAGATGTCCATTGGCTGCTTCGTGAGGTTTTCCACCATAATCTTAAGCATGATGAAGTTGACGCAGCTGTAGACATAGCGTCCGCGAGTGCCGAGGCGCGAGTCTTTTATGTCTTGGATGACACTGTCCTTGAAAGAGTCGCTGAGGAAGAGCCCCCGTGCCACTTGGGTGGTAAACCCGGGCTTCTTCTCCTTCGACACAAGGGTGGGGATGAAGCTAAAGTCGCTCCTTGCGTAGGTCTTGGCATCGAGGCGTATGGGGTGCGAGGCATTCTTCTCGCGGCTATAGAGGCTGCCCGGATAGCTGTCTTTGTCGATGGCAGACTCGTAGAAGTTGATTGTGGGCACAACGCCCGACTGGTGGTAGAGCAGTTCCTTTATGCTTAGGTTCTCTTTGTTGGAGCCCTTCAGCTCGGGGATAAACTCCGATATCTTGTCGTTGAGCGAGAATTTCTTTTCGTCGTATACCTTCATGAGGGCAAGCAAGGTGCCTGCCGCCTTGGATGCCGACGCAAGGTCGTAGACAGATGCCTCGTCCACCTTCTGCCGCCGGCTGTAGTCGAAGTAGCCGAACGATTTGTTGTAGACAATCATCCCGTCTTTAGCCACCAGCACCTGGCATCCGGGGTAGGCTTTTTCGTTGAGCCCCTCCGTGGCTATGGAGTCAATCTCGCTCAGTCTGCCTGCATTGAGGCCCACCTCCTCCGGCTCGTGATAGCCCAGCCGGGTCTTTTGTGTATGGAGTCCCGTGCCAAAGGGGTATAGCCCGGGGATGGTGACGGGCAGCTTACCCTTTGCCTCCACCCCTCCGAAGATGACCTGCGCGGCATATTTCTGCGCCAGGGGTGTGCCCTCGTAGCCAAGCACCACGGCTTTGGCCTTCCCGATGCTGCTCTTATAGTCCTTACAGAAGTAGGGGATGGTGAAGAAGGCGAGTATCACGTCTTTCTTCTCCGCCAGGAGGCGAAGCTTGGGGTTCTCGGGGATGCGCACAGTGTGGATGCTGCAGATAATGACGTCGTATTTCTCAAGCTTGCGATATGTCTCCTCCGTCTGCGCTGCGCTCTGCTGCCTGCTGATGCTGAAGCAAGCCACGCTGTCGTAGCGCCCTGCCATCTCTTGGAACTCATTGCCCTTGTCGCCCCCGATGGAGAGCACGGCAATCTTCTTCTTCCCCAGTTCGCGAAGGGGGAGGGCGTCGCCTTCGTTCTTGAGCAGGGTGATGGCCTCGGCATTGAGCCTTGCTGCCAGCCATGCGGCATGGGGTGAGTTGAGTCTTTCGCTCAAGCCCTTGGTCTCGATGGGGCGGCAGCTACTCAGTCCGGTGATGTATTTATAGCGGAGTATCTTCAGGCATTTGGCTTCGATGTCCTCCATTTTGAGGATGCCTTTGTTGATGGCTTCCTTCACGGCGGCGAAGTCGTTGAGAGGCTCGGAGGGAGCCAGGAGAATATCGTTGCCGGCAAGCAGTGCCTTTACCGAGGGGTTGTCGGCTTTCCCCGTGGAAGCCCCCTTCATGGCAAGGGCATCGGTGAAGCATAACCCCCCGAAGCCCATCTCTTCCTTCAAGAGGCGGGTGGTGATGGCAGGAGAGAGGGAAGAGGCCACCCCCTTTGTCTCGTCGAGCGAAGGCACATGGAGATGCCCCACCATGATGCCGGCAAAGCCCTCACGTATGTATCTCGAGAAGGGATAGAGCTCCACACTGTCGAGACGTGCCCTTGCGTGGCGCACAACGGGGAGGGTGTGGTGAGAGTCTTCCGACGTGTCGCCATGCCCCGGGAAATGCTTTGCCACGGAGATGATGCCGGCTTCTTCCAACCCTTGGGCATAAGCCACACCCTTGTCTGCCACGGCACGAGGGTCTTCGCCAAACGAACGTAGACCAATCACGGGGTTGTCGGTGTTGCTGTTTACGTCCAGGTCGGGGGCAAAGTTGATTTGTATCCCCATCTCCTTGCATTGCCGAGCCACCTCACGTCCGTATTCCCTTATCAAAGTGTCGCCCGTGATGGCTCCCAGCATCATGTTCTTTGGAAACCGTGTTGTGCCGTTGAGCCGCATGGAGAGGCCCCACTCGCCGTCCAAGGCAACAAACAGCGGCACGCGTGAGGCCTTGCGCAGACGGTTGGTCACCTCTGCCTGAGTCTCCGGGTTACCTTTCTGGAACAGTATGCCGCCAATCTTCATCTCCTCCACATAACGCATCAGCTGCTGCATATTGCGATTGTCGGTCTTGGGCTGTGCCATGACCATGAAGAGCTGACCTATCCTCTCGTCGCTGCTCATGGCATCGAACACCGAGTCTGCCCAATGGTTCATCTTCTCTGCCTCGGCAGCGCGGAGGATATTAGGCAAGGTCTGCGCCACGGCAGTCTGCAAACCGAGGGCGCATATCAGTGCCGCAACTATATTTCTTATCTGCATATTTTCTTGATTTTACGGTAAACATAAATGAAGGCGGGGATGAGGAACAAATCTGCCGCAATCCATGCCGACACGTCGCCAAAGCATATTGCCCAGAAGGCAAACACCGGCACGGCATAGATGCTGACGAGTGTCCGCGCTATCATCTCCGACACCCCGGAGAGCATTGCAAGGTTGGTGAACCCAGCCCCCTGTATGGTGTAGCGAAGGATACAAAGCACACCCAAGATGGGGAAGAAGGCACAGGATACGTGAAGGTATTGCACGGCGTCTTTGATGATTTCAGTCTCCGACGGGTCAACAAACATAAGTATCAGCTTGTGCGAACCTATAAACAAGACGGCAGCCGAGAAGGCGGCGTAGACGAGCATCATCAGTCCGCTTGCCTTTATCCCCAGTCCAATCCTCTCGGGCTTGCCTGCCCCGTAGTTCTGCCCCGTGTAGGTCGCCATGGCTATGCCGAGGCTCTCGAACGGACAGATGAAGAACGACTTGATACGTATTGCCGAGGCATAGGCGGCGATGCATGCCGAGCCGAGGGCGTTGTTGGCACTCTGGAGCATGATGCTGCCGATGGCGGTGATGGAGAACTGAAGTCCCATAGGCACGCCTATCCACAAGAGGTTGCCCGCCAGCTTCGATAGAAAGCGTCTCTCCTCGCGTGTGCTTCTTAGTATCTCGAACCTCCGTGACATATATATATAGCACAAAACAGCCGATATGCCCTGCGATAGCAAGGTGGCAATGGCTGCTCCGGCAACGCCCCAATGAAGGATGAGGATACACACAAGGTCGAGCACCACGTTAAGGATGGTGGAGAAGAGCAGAAACCAGAAAGGCGTCTTGCTGTCGCCCAAGGCTCGGATGATGCTCGAGAGAAGATTATAGAAAAAGGTGCATGGCACGCCGATGAACGTTACAAGGAGATAGAGGTAGGCATCATGAAAGATGTTCTCCGGCGTCTGCATGGCGCGCAGGATGTCGCCACAAAAGATGCCCGTCACAATGGCAACAACCACCGATATGCCGGCAGCCAGCTGGAGACTGATGGATACGTAGCGCCGCATCGTGGCATAGTCCCTGGCACCAAACTTCTGCGCCACCGGGATGCCGAAGCCTGCGCAACACCCGTTGCAAAAACCTATGATGAGAAAGATTACCGAGGTGCTTGCTCCAACGGCAGAGAAGGCATCTATACCCAAGAATTTACCTACGATAGCCGCGTCGATTAAAGAATATGTCTGTTGAAGCAGATTGGCGAGCAACACCGGCATGGCGAAATTGAAAAGCAGGGGAAGCGCTGCCCCTGATGTCATTTCTTTTGAAGTTCCCATAAAAACGAATACCCAAAACCTTTCGCCGCAAAGGTAACCATTTGCACTAAAAACGGGTTGGGGGTATAGTCAAAAACGCCGAAATGTATATTTTTGCGAAGTGGAAGATGCCAAGGGGCGCCCACGCTTGTAAGACATATCAAAACCATAAATACCATGAAAACAAAGTTCCTTCTTTTGTCACTCTTAGTAATGTTTGTTTTGCCCCTCGAGGCAGCAGTTGTTGATACCATAAAGGTCCATAGCGACGCGATGAACAAGGATATTCAGGCGGTTGTAGTCCTTCCGGGCAAGGGCAAGACCACAGCTCCGGTCATCTACCTCCTTCACGGCTATGGCGGAAATGCCAAGAGCTGGATGGAGTTCAAACCCAATCTGCCCGAGATAGCAGACCTCCTCAGCGTTGCTTTTGTATGCCCCGACGGCCGTAACAGTTGGTATTGGGACAGTCCCGTTGACCCCTCCAGCCGCTATGAGACCTTTGTCTCCGCCGAGCTCATTGCCTATATCGATGCCCACTACCCAACGGTGAAAGACCGCAGCGGCAGAGCCATCACCGGGCTGAGCATGGGTGGACACGGCGCCATGTGGCTCTCGATGCGCCATAAAGATGTGTTTGGTGCAGCCGGGACAACAAGTGGCGGCGTCGACATTCGTCCCTTCCCCAACAACTGGGATATGAGCCGTCTCCTTGGTAGCGAGAGCGAGAACCGCGAGGTGTGGGAAGAGCATACGGCAATCAACCAGATTGACCGCCTGAGGAATGGTGACCTGGCATTGATTATAGACTGCGGCTACAGCGATTTCTTCTTCGAGGTAAACAACGAGTTCCACAAGAAACTGCTGAAATATAAAATCGACCACGACTTCCTCGTTCGTCCGGGTGTACACAACGGAGAGTATTGGAACAACTCCATAGACTATCAGATTCTCTTCTTCAAGAAGTTTTTCGACAAGAAGAAATAATCTGCTTCTTAAATCCTAAGAAGCTACAAAGGCCTTCGTGGCTTCTTAGGGATTCTCATCAAAAGGTCCGTAAAGACTAATTGTATTATTAAAAACAAAAAACCAATGTCGTTAAAGATAATACATACAGCCGACTGGCATTTGGGCCAGACATTCTTTGGTTACGACCGCGAGGAGGAGCACGACGCATTCCTCTCTTGGTTGGTGGAAGCACTTGTGGAGCATGAAGCGGATGTGCTCCTTGTTTCGGGCGACGTGTTCGACGTGGCAAACCCCTCTGCCTCCGCCCAGCGACGTTTCTATGGTTTCCTTAGGGAGGCAAACCGTAGAAGCCCGCATCTTCAGATAGTCATCACTGCCGGCAATCACGACTCGGCAGCCCGCCTTGAGTCGCCCCTCCCGCTATTGGAGGAGCTCAACACCTCTATCGTTGGTGTTGTGCGCCGCACGGCTGAGGGTGTGATAGACTTCGATGCCTTGACCATACCATTATATAATAAGGATGGGAGGCGCGAGGCATGGTGTCTTGCCGTCCCCTATCTCAGGCAGGGCGATTACCCCGCGTCGGAAGAGGCTCAGAGCACCTATGCCGCCGGCATCGGGCGTATGTATAGGCAGTTATACGACTATGTGGATGCACGCCGAAAGAGTGGCGAGGCTATAGTTGCCATGGGGCATCTGCATGCCACGGGGGCAGAGCTGACAGACGACGACCCCGGCGAGCGTGTCATCAAGGGCGGACTCGAGTCTGTTTCTTCGGATGCCTTCAATACCGGACTGGCATATACTGCCCTTGGACATATCCATAAGGCGCAGCAGATAGGTGAACGAAGCAACGTATGTTATTCGGGCAGTCCGCTGCCGATGTCGTTTTCGGAGAAGAACTACCGCCATAGGGTTATGCTGGTGACCATCGAAGAGGGAGAGCTCGCCTCAATAGAACCTCTGGAGATACCCTTGCTTGTGCCCCTAAGGCGGGTGCCCGAGCAGCCACTCCCGCCGGCAGAGGTGTTGGAAAAGCTGAATGAGCTACCCTCAGCGGAAGATGACAGAGACGTGCCTCAGAGCCTATGGCCATACGTGGAGGTGCGCGTGCTCCTCACCGAGCCCGACCCGGGCTTCCGTCAGCGCGTGGAGGAGGCACTCACGGGCAAGGCTGTCCGCCTTACTGCCATCCTCACCTCTTACCCCTCTCACGAGAATGGCGGGGTTGACGGTGAAGAGTCACCCTACGGCGACCTTAGGCAGATAGACCCGCTACAGATACTGAAGGATGCTTTCCACAGCAAATACGGTGGGGAGCTTCCCGAGGATATAGAGTCGTTGTTTAATGAAGTAATAAGAGAGACTGCCATATGAAGATATTAGCAATACGCGGATGCAACCTGGCATCGCTTGAGGGCGAGTTTGAGATAGATTTCACCGTGGAGCCACTGCTCTCAGCCGGTATATTCGGCATCTCCGGACCAACGGGTGCGGGCAAGTCCACCTTGCTCGATGCCATGTGCCTGGCATTGTTTGCCAGCACACCACGCATGGCGAAGGCAAAGGAGAAGGGCGTGCAGATTGAAGACGTGGGGAGCAACACCGTTTCGCAAAGCGATTCGCGCGCCATACTTCGTCGCGGCACAGCCTCGGGATATGCCGAGGTGGATTTCTTTGCATTGAATGGACATCGTTACCGTTCACGTTGGAGTGTGCGTCGCTCGCGCGACAAAGCCAACGGAGCCTTGCAGCCTACAACCATCTCGCTCCGCAACCTCGACACGGGCATGGAAGAGCAGGGAACAAGCAAGGACCTCCAGGCAAGGGTGGTGAAGCTGATAGGATTGACCTTCGAACAGTTTACCCGCTCGGTCCTCCTTGCGCAAAACGATTTCTCCACCTTCCTTCGTGCCGAGCAGAGCGAGAAGGCATCGCTGCTGGAGAAGATGACGGGGACGGAGCTCTATGCCAATATCTCGCGACGTATATACGAAAAGAATGACCTTGCAAAAAAAGCCTACGAGAAGGTGCTCGACGGCATACGGGGAATAGAAGTCCTCACGGAGGAGGAAGAGCAGCAGCTGAAGATTCTTCTCTCTGAATCGGAAAAGCTCACCTCTTCGCTCGAGAAAGCCCGCACGGAGGAGCAGACTCTCAAGGGGGCAGTAAGTACTGCGGAGCAACAGCTGGAATCCCGTCAAAGGGAACAGAAAGAGGCTGCCGCGCGGCTTCAGAAGGCTACAGAGCTCTTCAACACTGCCCGCGTGGAATACGAAAAAGGCAAAGCGGAAGAGCAACGCATGGAAGCCGACTTCAAAACCTTGCAACAAGAGCTGCAGCTGGCTCGCAAGAAGGATGTGGAGCTTGGCGAAGCCCTTCGCTCGCAGAAAGAGGCGAAAGAGAATCTCGATGCCTCGCTCCTGAGAAAGAAAGAGGGCGAGGATAAGCTACGCGCAGCCCGGCTAAGATTGGAGCAATGCACTGCCGATATCACGCGCATTACACAGTGGCGCAAGCGTTATGAGGACAAGGAGAGCATAGCCCGGCAGCTCTCAGCCCTTACCCTCCATCTCGATGCCGCCTCCGCCGCGCGTCAGACCATGAAGAAGTCCGAAGGGGCTATCACTGCCGCACGTCAAGAACTGGCTCGCCTCGCAAGGCAGCTGAAGACAGCTAAGCTTGCGGTGGAGACCAAAAGCACTGAGATAGGGAAGATGGAAGAGGCAATCCTCGCCATGGAACAAAAGCTGAAGGCCCAAGATAGTGAAGCCTTGGAGGAACAGCTGAAAACCCTCCGCGAACAAAGAGAAAAGTTGCTTGTTGAGCAAGCACAACGGGCAGCCGCCGGCACCGTGATGGAAATGCGCGAGACGTTGCAAGAAGGAGTGCCTTGCCCCGTATGCGGCAGTCTGCATCACCCCTTGGCGGTGAAAACCACCGGTACGGAGCTGCAAAAACAAATCGACGCCCTGACCCTGAGGATTGGGCAGATAACCCTCCGTCAGGCATCATACGCCGGCGACGAGAAACAGCTTGGTAACCTCCGCCGGCAGCTTTTGCAGCTGAATAAGGACCACTCCGGGGCGCAGCAGCTACGCACCGACATCCTCGCCAAGCAAAAGATGGAGGAGACAAACATATCCCGCGAAGAAACTGCCTTGAAAGAAAGTAGTGAGGCACTCTTAAAGTCCCTCTCCGCTGCCAACCTTCTTTTCGGCGGCGAGGAGTGGCAGAAAAACTGGCAGAAAGACCCCGACTCTTTCCGTGCGACGCTTACCTCCTTTGCCCAAAAGTGGAACGAGAACACTGAGCAGTTGCAGCAACTCCAACAGAAGGAGAGTGCCGGGAAGGCCGAATGTGCCTCGGTGGAGTCGTTCCTCCCCTCGCTAATAAAACAAGCCGAAGAAGCCTCATCCCGCCATACGCAGAGCCTTGCAGAGCTCACGCGCCTAAGGAAGGAACGCTCCGAGTTGCTCTCGGGCAAGCCTGCCGATAAGGTGGAGAAAGAATACAACGACAGAAAGGAAGCCCTGAAGGAACGTCTCAAGAAGCTGCAAGCCGAGCAGACGGAGCAGTCCGCCATTGCCGACCGCGAAAGGGGCATCTCCCAGCAGATTGCCTGCGACGTGGAGAAACTATCCGAGGGCTTGAAGCAATGCCGCGAAGCTTTGTCTCAATGGATGGAGTCGTGGAAAAAAGACCACCCGGATGAAACCCTTGAAGCACTTCTTACGCGTGCCACGAGCGAGAAAAACAACCATACCTTCCGTCTCCGCACAAATGAGGAAAACAAAAAGAAGATAGCCGAGAGGCAGAAGGAGCTGGAGGAATGCCGCATAAGGAGCGAACGCTGGGCAAAGCTCAACGACCTGGCAGGCTCGGCCGACGGTGCCAAGTTTCGCCGCATAGCCCAAGGGTACACACTTGATGCCTTGCTCTATGATGCCAACGTGCAACTGCGCAACCTCAGTCGCCGCTACCGTCTGAAGCGTGTGCCCGACACCTTGGCTCTTCAGGTGATAGACCACGATATGTGTGACGAGGTACGTAGCGTACACAGCCTTTCGGGTGGCGAGTCGTTTCTCGTATCCCTGGCACTGGCATTGGGTCTCTCGTCGCTCTCCTCCGGGGGAATGAAGGTGGAGAGCTTGTTTATTGACGAGGGCTTCGGCTCGTTGGATGCCGAAACACTGCGCGTGGCAATGGACGCCCTCGAGAACCTGCGTACTCAAGGACGTAAGATTGGTGTTATCTCTCATGTTCAGGAGATGACGGAACGCATACCGGTGCAGATACGTGTGTGCCGCGCAGGAAATGGAAGAAGTTATTTGGAAAAAATAGAATCGATATGACACCGTTTTTATATCAGGTAGCATCCCTGTTTTATAAGCAGTATGGAAACCGGCTCAGCCATCTGGCTTTCGTGTTCCCTAACAGAAGAGCCGGACTGTTCTTCCAGAAATATCTCTCTGAGATGACCTCGGCGCCGCTCTTTTCTCCAACGATACTAACCATAAGCGACCTCTTTGTGCAGCTCAGCGGTCTCAAGCCGGCAGACAAGATTGGGATGCTGTTTACGCTCTATAATATATATGTGCGTCGCAGCGGCTCAACGGAGAGCTTCGACGAGTTTCTCTATTGGGGCGAGATGCTGCTGAACGATTTCGACGACGTGGACAAATACATGGCAAATGCCCGTATGCTGTTTACCAACGTGACCGACTTGAAGGAGATAGAAAACGACCTCAGCTTCCTCAGCCGGGAACAGATAGAGGCAATCCGTAGCTTCTGGTCGACGTTCTCACCCGGTGGCGACGCCCCAAACCAAAAGGAGTTTCTTGCCGTTTGGAAAATCCTCTATGCGCTCTACACCGATATGCGTGAGGCTTTGACCCTTGAGGGGAGAGGCTACGAGGGAATGATTTTCCGCGAAGTGGTGGAGAGAATGGAAAAGGGAGAGGATTGCGACCTGCCCTACGAGAAGATTGTGTTTGTTGGTCTCAATGCCTTGTCGGAGGCAGAAGAGCGTTTCCTCAAACAGCTTCAGAAGCGGGGCATAGCCGATTTCTATTGGGACTATGCCTCCCTCAAGGTGAGGGATGCGAAAAACAAAGCCTCCTTCTTTGTTGAGAGAAACCTAAGGAACTTCCCGTCCAAATACCCTCTTGAGCCGGAAGAAGAGACCCCGACTAAGATAGACGTCATCGGCATCCCCTCCGGTATAGGTCAGGCAAAGCATGTGCATACCCTGCTCAGTGAGCTTTGTAAGGAAACGGATATGTCCGACCGGGAGGCTCTGCGCACTGCCGTTGTTCTCCCCGACGAACATCTGCTTGTACCTATCCTCAGTGCCATACCTTCTCAGATACGCCGTATAAACATCACTATGGGATACCCCCTGGCAGGTACGCCGGTTGCCTCCCTTATGGAGTATGTGTTGGCGTTGCAGAAAACCGTCCGCAACATAGACCGCCAGCCGATGTTCTATTTTCGCTACGTATTGCCGATATTGAACCATCAGTATGTATGTATGACCGACTCGGCGGCGGTGGCTACGCTGGCTAAGGATATCGCAGTAAACAACCGAAACTATATCTCTCAAGAGGACCTTGGCGTGACTCCTCTTCTTAAGGTCATCTTCCGTCCGGTGACGGAGGCTGGGGCTTTCTCGGATTATCTGATTGATATCCTTCAGGAGCTAAACAAGACGATAGATGGTGGGGAAACCATGGAGGAGGAAGAAGACGACCAAAGGTTGTCGGTAAAAGACATCGAGCAGGAGTTTATCTTCCATTACTTCACAACCGTCAACCGCCTGAAGGGTCTTCTCATGGATGCCGGCGTTGAGGTTAAGATTGACACTTATTTCCGTCTGCTTCGCCGCCTGACCAATAGCATCACCATCCCATTTAGAGGCGAGCCGCTCTCGGGCCTACAGATTATGGGTGTGCTCGAGACACGTGCACTGGACTTCGACAGGCTGATTATCCTTTCTATGAACGAAGGGGTGTTCCCACTTAAAAAGGCAGCCAACTCATTCATCCCGTATAACCTCAGAAGAGGCTTTGGGTTGCCCACCTACGAACACCAAGACAGTGTTTGGGCATACCATTTCTATCGCTTGATTAATCGCGCAAGCCACGTCAGCCTGCTCTACGACACCCGTAGCGACGGCATGCAGACCGGCGAAGTGAGCCGTTTTGTGCACCAGCTTCACTATCTCTACAACGCTCCGATAAACAACGAACTGATAGTGTTCAATGTCTCCTCAACAAAGAGTCCGGCTCTGAAGGTGAGGAAAACCGAAGATGTGATGCTCCGGCTGAAGGCTTTCCTTGAGGGAGGCGAGAGGTCGCTCTCAGCCAGCGCCATCAACACCTATTTGGATTGTCCGCTTAAGTTCTATTTCTCAACAGTTGAAGGAGTGAGCGAGGAGGACAAGGTGAGCGAGACCATTGAGAGCAATACGTTTGGAACCATTCTGCATAGCGTGATGGAAAAGCTCTATGCCCCCTTCTGCGGCAAGATGGTGACAAATGATTTGCTGGAGGCATTGAAAAATGACAAAAGGGGCATGACCACTGTCATTGAGCAGGCATTTGCGGAAAACTATTTCAAGACCGATAAGGTGCGCCCGCTGATAGGGCAAAACTATCTCTATGGCGAGATGATTCGTAAGTATGTGGAGAATATATTGGGGTGCGACGGCAAGCTGACGCCTTTCCGTTACCTTGAGTCGGAGCGGAAGGTCAACCAATTGTTTGCCTTAAGTGGCGGGCAGAAGGTAAGGCTGAAAGGCTTTGTCGACAGGATTGATGAGGTGCAAGATGTGGTTCGCATCGTCGACTACAAGAGCGGCAAGGCAGAGTTGAAGTTCGATTCCGTGGAGAACTTGTTCAGTAAGACAGTTAATGAACGTGCCAAGGCTGTGATGCAAGTGTTTCTGTATATCTTGATGCTTGGCGAAGAATACCCGGGGAAGACACTCAAGCCCGTGATTTATCAACTTACTTCGCTCCCGAATACATCCATTAGTGATAAAGAACGGAAAGAGGAGGTAACGGACTTCTCCCTCTATGCAGAAGACTTCGAAGCAGCCCTACGCCGTCTCTTGGATGAGATATTCGACGAGGCAACGCCCTTCGAGCAGACAATGAAAGAGAAAAACTGTAACCATTGCCCCTACAAGAGCGTGTGTGGGAAGAATACAAATAAGAAGTATTAGAACAATACGCCAAGCGAGAAGTTCATCATATTGGTTCGCTTGTCGATGGAGATGTTGCATTCCGTAGCGGATGGGGTACGCTCCTTGAAGTCCGACTCCACGGTATTGAGCCCGAACTCGTAGGTAAACTCGAAAAACAAACGCCAGATGTTTACACCCACTCCCGTGGAAACGCCGAGGCCGAAGGGCGTATCGTTGTTGATATATTCGTCGGAGACGTCGGAGAAGTAGGTCGTGTAGTGCGATTTGTAGTTATACTTCATCTTGGGGCCTACCATGAGGCTCAAGGCATAAGGGCCTTCCTTCACCACATAGTAGCCAATCATGATGGGCAACTCCAATGAGCTTGTCTCCATCTGTATCTTGTCGCTCTCCGGAGTATAGGTGGTGTTGGTCACCTCGGGCAACGAGAAGAGAATGTCTCCCTTCTTGTGCGACCATGTAAGGTCCGGCTGGATGAAGAACCTATTGATGTTTACCCTGCAGAAGAACGAAGCCTGATAGCCCACCTTGTAGTGCAGGCTTATGTCCTCGGCCTCCACGCCGTCTATCGTCAGCGAGTTGATGATGGGGAACGTGGCATTCACTCCCACTTTCGCTCCATAGTTGAACGTCTTGTCTTTGATGGTTATGAGCTTCTGCGCATGCATGGAGAAGGCAACGAGCAGTAGCGGCAGAAGGAGGAGAAGCTTTTTCATGTGCCTTACTTTTTCTTTTCCACCGACCATCCGAACTTGCCTACCGGCTCGCCCATGCCGTAGTATTTGCCGTGTGAATAAACCAAGAGGTCTGCCTTCTGCATATCGAAAGCTCCCGTCTCGGGGTTGAGGTATTTGTCGTCAGCCTGAACGTTGAGCACCTCGGCAATAAACATATCATGGCTGCCCAAGGCAATCACTTCCTTCACCCTGCACTCGATGCATATCGGCGCTTCTTCTATGGTGGGGCAACTGGTCATCGTGGCTTTACCCGGCGTGAGGTGCATCTCTTCGAACTTATGATGGTCCCTCCCCGAGTTGACGCCACACCAGTCGGTGGCATATGCCAAGGCACGTGTGGTGAGGTTTATCAC
>CAVGKO010000024.1:0-13464 GCA_963629885.1 Anaerobutyricum sp. | reverse complement strand
GTTCAATGTAGGTGGAGCCCGTCAGCGACTTGAAAGCCCTAAATGCCAAAGGGTGATGTGAGACAATGAGGTTGCAACCCTTCTCATGCGCCTCTTCCAAAACCTCCTCGGTAACGTCCAAGCAAAGGAGTACACCCGTAGCCGGTCTGTTTATATCACCCACCTGCAGACCTGCATTGTCGAAACCATCCTGCAACGACAACGGGGCGTACTTCTCCAGTTCACTAATTATATCCTTTATCAGAATCATCAGTGGCTTTCTTTTTCTTTCACCACAAGGCACAACTCATCCAACTGCGAATCCTCGAGCACCGACGGAGCGTCGAGCATCACGTCGCGACCTGAATTGTTTTTCGGGAATGCAATACAGTCGCGGATTGAATCCAGACCGGCAAACAGAGACACCCAACGGTCGAGACCGTAGGCCAAACCTCCGTGAGGAGGTGCGCCATATTTGAAGGCGTTCATCAGGAAGCCAAACTGAGACTGTGCTCTCTCTTCCGTGAATCCCAGCAAGCGAAACATCTTATCCTGCAGCTTGCTGTCGTGTATACGGATGGAACCGCCACCAACTTCCACGCCATTGATAACCATATCGTATGCGTTGGCACGCACTGCCCCGGGGTCGGTGTCCAGGAGCGGAATATCTTCAGGTTTAGGCGAGGTGAAAGGATGGTGCATGGCGTAGTAACGGTTGTCTTCTTCGCTCCACTCAAACAGCGGGAAATCCACAACCCAAAGAGGAGCAAACTTATCCTTGTCGCGCAGTCCCAGCTGGCTTGCCACCTCGAGGCGCAGCTCGCAGAGTTGTTTGCGAGTCTTCATCGCGTCGCTTCCCGAGAGAATAAGAATCAAATCACCGGGCTTGGCGCCGAATGCCTCCTTCATTTTCTGTAGCACATCCTGCGGATAGAATTTATCCACGCTCGACTTCACATTACCGTCAGCCTCTATGCGGGCATAAACCATTCCCTTTGCTCCAACCTGCGGACGCTTAACAAACTCGGTCAAAGCATCCAGTTGCTTGCGGGTATAGGTGGCTGCTCCCTCGGCACATATTCCGCCGATATAGGCTGCGTCGTCGAACACAGAGAAACCCTGTCCCTTCATGATGTCCATCAACTCTACGAACTTCATACCGAAACGCAGGTCGGGTTTGTCGCTGCCGTAATATTTCATGGCGTCGTGCCAACTCATCCTGAGGAAAGGCTCTTTTATATCGATGCCACGAATCACCTTGAACAAGTGTTTTGCCATCCCCTCAAAGAGATTCAATATATCCTCCTGCTCAACGAAGCTCATCTCGCAGTCTATCTGCGTAAACTCCGGCTGACGGTCGGCACGCAGGTCTTCGTCGCGGAAGCATTTCACTATTTGGAAGTAACGGTCGAATCCCGACACCATCAACAGCTGCTTTAGGGTCTGGGGCGACTGCGGCAGGGCATAAAACTGCCCGGGATTCATTCTTGAGGGCACCACAAAGTCGCGTGCTCCTTCGGGAGTGGAGTTGACCAACACAGGCGTTTCAACCTCCAGGAATCCTTGCTTGTCGAGGTAGCTGCGGACCTCAAATGCCATGCGGTGGCGCAGCTCAAGGTTCTTGCGCACAGCGGTACGACGGAGGTCAAGGTAGCGATACTTCATTCTGAGGTCGTCGCCGCCGTCGGTGTCGTCCTCTATTGTAAACGGAGGGGTGATTGCCTCATTCAATATATTCAGAGTAGAAACGATGAGTTCGATATCGCCGGTAGGGATATTTTTGTTTTTGTTTGAACGTTCCCTCACGGTGCCCGTCACCTGGATAACATACTCACGTCCCAATTTGTTTGCCTTATCACACAAAGCGGCATCCACCTCCTGGTTGAACACCAATTGCGTTATGCCATACCTGTCGCGGAGGTCTACGAACGTCATTCCGCCCATTTTACGAGTTCTCTGCACCCATCCTGCCAGGGTAACCACCAGGCCTTCGTCTGCCAGGCGCAGATTTCCACATGTTCTTGTTCTATACATATTATATAGGTTTGTTTGTTTTGATTCACGTATCAGAGCGCAAAAGTAACACTAATTTTTTTCAACGGGACTTGCCGGTCATAATATCCAGCACCAGGCGGTCGGTTTCCTCCATTCCCCGCGAGCCTATCTCAGTAAGATTGAGGATGGATTTATCCACATCCTCGTCAATTATACCTTCTGCCGAGGTGACCACCTTGTTTTCCATTGCCATCAGAGCGGAAATCATGGCGGTGGACACTCCGCTGGATACTTTCAATGCGCAACTGGGCTTGGCGCCGTCGCAAATCATGCCGGTGATATTGCCAATCATGTTCTTTATGGCGTAGGATATCTGTGTTTTGCTTCCGCCCATCAGGAATGTTATGCCACAGGTTGCTCCTATGGCGGCAACCACGCAGCCGCAGAGGGCAGACAATCTGCCAAGACTCTGCTTGACGTAGATAACCATCAAATGACTAAGCATCAAGGCACGTATCAGTTGGTCACGGGTGCAATCAATATCTTCGGCAAACGAAAGCACGGGGAGCGTGGCTGCAATGCCTTGGTTGCCGCTTCCCGAGTTGCTCATCACGGGTATCATCGCCCCGTCCATGCGCGCATCGCAGGCGGCAGCCGTCAGAGCCAACATGCGGGTATAGGTTGAGTTGCCCAAATACTTCCGCCCGAGTTCTCCGGTCACGGTCTTGCCGATGGCATGTCCGTAGTTTCCTTGCATGGATGTCTGCGCGGCTTTCTTGTTCACTTCTGCCGACGAGAGAATAAAACTTATCTCCTCAAGGGGTGCATTCATGGCAAAGTCGTATACCGTGGCAAACGACAGCTTTATCTCGTCTTCCCGGCACGAATCCTCGCCCATAACATCTCCTCTAAGGTCCGTCACAACCCGAGAGTTTTTCTCCACGTATGCAATGAAGGTGTGTTCATGCATAATTATCACCCGCGAGGATGCCTCCCCCGCCCGGCATACAGCCTCGATGTAGAGCTTGTCTACATTTTCTTTCAAGGCTATGTTTATGCACCCGCTTTCAACCATGGCCTTCCCCTCGTCAAGGGCTTCGGGGGAGACATTTCTCAAGACCTCCAGGGCATATTCAGATTTGCCGACCAAGGCTCCGAGGGCGATGGCGATATGAAGCCCCACCATTCCCGTGCCCGGGATACCCACTCCCATGGCGTTCTTTAGGATGTTTGCACTGAGAAAGACCTCTATCTTGCCGGGCCGGCAGCCCAGAGTCTCCGAAGCTTTTGCCACAGCCAGCGCCACGGCGGCAGGCTCGGTACAACCTATGGCGGGGACAACCTCCCGATGTATGAGGGATAGGATTTGCGATTTTGTTGTGTTATCCATACAGCATGGTTTCTTGTACACGGCTGTAAAGGTAGCAATATGTTACGGAAATATGTACTTTTGTGGGTAAACAAAGCAGAGACACAAGACAAATATGTATACCGACCTTAGGAATGTTATTCAAACTGTAGCTCTTCTGAAAGAGCATGATGTAAAGAAAATAGTGATATGCCCTGGTAACGGGAACAATCCGATAACAGACTTTCTGAGTAGCAATTCGTTTTTCACCTGCCATAGGATATCCGACGCACGAAGCGCCGGATTTTTTGCCCTCGGGCTGGCGCTGCACGGAGGCAAGCCTGCCGCAGTGTGTTGCAACGCCGGTGCAGAGCTGTTGGATATCCACCCTGCCGTGGCAGAGGCATACCGCCAGCATCTGCCCCTCGTGGTGATATCCTCCATAAGCGAAGGCGAAGAGTGGATGACGGAGGCGGTGCTCAAGCAGCAAAACGTGTTTGGCGGGTTGGTGAAAAAGTTTGTGAGCCTGCCCGTGGTGCATACCGATGAGGAAGAGATATATTGCAACCTATTGCTCAACGAGGCATTGATGGAAATGAGCCATCATGGCAAAGGCCCGGTGCACATCTTTGTCCCCACCTTTGGGGGGGCAGAGAATCTCGCAGCAGAGAGCCTGCCAAAGGTGCGCGTCATCACCCGCTATCAGGGACTCAACGCCTACGACCGTGAGTACGACACTCTCATGGAACGCCTCAACAAATACCACCGGCGGATGGTCATCGCGGGGCAGATGAGTGTGATTTACATGTTCGAAAAGAGCATAACCAAATTATTGTATAAACACTTTGCGTGGCTCACGGAGCATACCGGCAACCGCACCACCCCCGGCATGGCAATAAAGAATTTCGACGCTGCGTTGTCGTCGTTAAGCGAGAAAGCCCTCAAGACCTTGCAACCGGATTTGGTGATAACCTACGGCGGAAATATCGTCTCGCAACGCTTGAAGGAGTTCCTAAGGGACAATCCCCCCAAGGAACATTGGCACGTATCGCCTCAGGGAGAGGTGTACGACCCGTACGGATGCCTTACAACGGTGATTGAGATGGACCCCTTTGAATTCCTTGAAAGGATAGCCCATCTGATGGAAAACAAACCGACGGACTTCCCCAGGCTTTGGGAGAACACAACGAAAGAGCTGCCGCAGCCTTCGTGCGAATATTCCGGTATGGGAGTCGTAGGGAGACTGCTCCAAACCTTGCCAACGCCCTCAGCCCTCCATCTCGGAGGCACCGCTGTGGCGAAGCTGGCACAGCTCTATGGCCTTCCCGAAGGCGTGGAGGTATGCAGCAACCTTGCACCGGGAGGCGCCGAAGGTACACTCGCCACAGCCATAGGTTACTCGGTGGCTTCAGACAAACTAAACTTTGTGGTAATGGGCGGCTCGGATTCGCCTTGCAATATGGATGCCCTGAGATGTGGCGGCTATGGTTGCAACCTGCGTATCCTGCTGCTAAGCGAGGAGCATCAAGCATCCATGGAGCATCAAGCCACGGAGCGCGGATTCATGTATCGAGGGGTGAAAAACGAGGAAGAGATGGAAGAGGCGATGCAAAGCTTTACCGACCCCAACCCTATGAGCCTGCCCCTTTTCTTGGAGGTCTTCACCAACAAAAACGAAGATGCCCGCCTCCTTGAGGCTTACCTTGGCGGCATAAAACAGAAATAAAACACATCACACATATGAGATTTTTGAGACTTACCATCGTGTCTTTCTTTGCGCTCTTGTCTGCCTACGCCGAGGGAGCCGAGGAATCCTTGACACAGAGTTCGCCCAAACTTCCTGAGGCTTTTGCCGGGGCGGACTATGTCTATCTTTTAGACAGCACATTCGTAACCGTGCAACCAACGGGCTCGGGAGGTTTTTCAGTATGCAAAACCATAAAGATTCAGTCCCGGCGAGGTGCCCTTGCCAACCGCGTCGTGAAATACGACTACGACCCTCTCACAGCCTTTGCGCGCTTCAAAAGAGCCACCATATATCGCGATAATGGCGACGTCATCAACCTGGACGTGACCACAGCCTGCGACTATACTGCGCCGGCACACGCAATATATTGGGGAGCCCGCCAGATTATGCTTGAGGTGGGGAGGCTCAATCCCGGAGATGTTCTGGACTATGAAATAGAGAAGAAAGGGTTCACCTACGCCCTTTTGGCTGAAGGGAGCGGGGAAGGCGACGAGTCACGGTTTATCCCGCCCATGCGCGGACAGTTCTACGACATCGTGCCCTTCTGGGTATCGGAGCCCACGGTGCGCAAGGTGTATAAGGTGTCTGTCCCGAAGGAGAAAGACCTGCAGTTTCAGTTCTATCAAGGCAGCTGTACCTCTTCCGTGCGCTACGAAGGTGAGCGCAAGACCTACACCTTCTCCACAGACAATGTCATGCCCTACGAGAGCGAGCCAAACATGGTCGACTTGTTCGACGCAGCCCCCAAGCTTATGCTGTCGTCGACCCCCGAGTGGCGCGACAAATCACTTTGGTTTAATAAGGTAAACGAGGATTACGGCAGCTTCGAAGCCTTCCCCGATGCGCAAAAGAAGGTGGATGAGCTTATAAAAGGGAAGAAGACAGATATGGAGAAGATTTCCGTGCTCACCCACTGGGTGGCAGACAATATCCGCTACGCAGGCATCTCCATGGGTAAGGGCGAAGGCTATACCCTCCACAAGACAGAGATGAACTATACCGACCGTTGCGGAGTGTGCAAAGACATTGCCGGCACATTGATTTCTTTCCTTCGCATGGCGGGGTTCGAGGCGTATCCGGCAATGACGATGGCAGGCAGCAGGGTGGAAAGCATCCCGGCAGACCATTTCAACCATTGCGTGGCTGTGGTGAAGCTCAAAAACGGCACCTACATGCCGCTCGACCCAACATGGGTGCCGTTTTGTCGCGAGCTATGGAGCAGCGCCGAGCAACAGCAGAACTACCTTCCTGGCATTCCCGAAGGCTCGGGACTTTGCATCACACCCCTCTCCGCACCCGAGAATCACTACGTACGCATCCATGCCAACAATAGTTTGAGTGAGAAAGGCACGCTGACGGGTGAGTTTACCATCTCTGCCGAAGGACAGTCCGACCGCAGCGTCCGCAGCATGTTTATCTACGGCGACCCCGCGGAGTGGAAGAACATGCTGGAGAAGCAGCTCTTGAATGTCTCGCCAAAGGCACGGCTCCTGGGTGTGGACTACGGAAAAGCGCCGCGCGACTATCAATCTGCCCCCATAAGCATCACCTTCCGCTACGAGATACCCGGATACGCCATTGTGGGCGAGAAAGAGATGGCTCTCAAGCCACTGGTGATGAACAACCTCTACAACCGCGTGAAAAGCTACTTGCGCATCAACACAGATATCGAAGAGCGCAGGGAAGGCTTCAAGGACGCCTGCTCGAGATTGGTTGAGCTGGAGGAGACAATAAATCTGCCTCGTGGATACGTACTCCAAGGTGAACCAAGGAGCGAAAACTTTGCGAGCAGCGCGGCTGACTTCGAAGGCTCCATAAAGGAGGAGAAAGGCAAGGTCCATCTCCATCAGAAGCTGGCACTAAAGAAACGAGTCTACGAGGCAGAGGACTGGAGCGGATTCCGCTCCGCCGTGAATGCCCACAAGTCGTTCGGAGACTATTTAATCATCAAAAAGTAGAGAAACCCGCCATGAACAAGATAGCAAACATAGTTGTAATGCTTTTCGCGCTGCTTGCGCCCTCCACCCACCTTTTTGCACAGAAGGAAGCCGAATATCAAAAGCTCTCGAAGAGCTACACTCTCAATGCCGACGGAAGCCAGGAAGAGCGCGTCCACATGGAGCTCTCACTCTTCTCTCACGCCGTCATCCACAATGCCTATGGCGAGAGTTTCATAAAATATAATCCGCAGTACCAAAAACTTACAATCAACGAGTCTTTCACGCGCCAAAAAGACGGCACGATAGTGAAAACGCCAAGCAACGCCTTTGTGGAGATGCTGCCGGATGAAGCTGCCGGCGCGCCGGCTTACAACATGCTCCGCGAGATGGTTGTGGTGCATACCGGATTGGAAATAGGCGCCACTATATGCCTCGACTACACCATCACCTCCCAAAAAGGTTACCTGACGGAGCTGGATGTGTTTGAAGAGATAGAGAAGTCCTCGCCGGTGAAGGACTACACACTCAGCCTCTCCGTGCCCGAGGGGAAGACCTTGAACTACACGCTTCACGGCTTAAACACTCGCCCCAAGGAAAGCTCCGCGGGCGGGATGAAGACGCTGACATGGACCATGCACAACGTGAAGGAGGCCTCGCACGAGGCTTCTTCGTCAGTCCTCTGCGGCGACGTGCCTTTCCTTGCAGCCTCTTCCTACAGTTCACCCCAAGAGGCGCTGAGCCGGCTGTTTGCCCAGTTCACCCCCTCCTCCGATGTACAGCTCTGCGCCATTGCCGAGACCCTCACCGAGGGGAAGACCACCGACACAGAGAAATTGCAGGCCATTCTCCGTCACGTGGTTGAAGAGGTTGATGGGTGCAATGTGTCGCTCCGGGATGCCGGCTTTAGGATTCGCTCTGTGAACGATATGTTCTACTCCGCCTACGGCACGGCAGCCGAGAAGGCCAATCTCCTCCACGGGTTGCTCTCTGCAGCCGGCATTGAGGCAGAGCCCGCGGCAGCATACAAGGCAGAAGCCCCCACAGAAAGCCTTGCCCTTAGGGCGATAAGCGAAATTGTGGTGGTGGCTAAGGCCGACGGACGGGAATATGTTCTCTCACCCACCTCAGACAGGATGGCTACGGCGGGATGGTACATAAAGATGCCCCTACTTAGTCTCTCCCACGCAGGGCAACCCCTCACCATTTCACAACCCGACACACATATAAACTATGAGGTATCCGTCTCTGTGACGGAAGAAAAGGCTGAGTCGGTGGTCAAAACCTCCCTCGGGGATGCATTCCTTCCCTACTACGGCGCCGACGCCAAGCCCCGGTGGGAGAACGACACAATTACGCAGCCGCTGAAGGCCAACAATGACTACCTCTTCCTGCAACTGCCCGACGCACCGATGGGGATGGCCCATAGCCAATATTGCCGCCTCAACACCGCGCGAAAGAAGAATATCCTTCTGCCCTACGCTCCTAACGAACACTTCAGATACGTCATCTCCTTGCCCCAAGGCATGCGTCTCGCTTCAGCCGGGGACAGCAAGGTGATTGAGAACGAAGCCGGCAAGCTGACCCTTTCCATCCTTAGGGAAGGAGGGAAAACAGTTGTGGAACGCAGCCTCAAGCTACGCAAACAGCAATATTCGCCACGCGAGTTTGCCTCCTTGCGCACCCTGCTCACAGAGTGGAGCGAGAGCCTAACCACTCCGATTCTCATTTCAAGGGAATAATCCCGTCTCTCCCCTCCACGAGGACGACACAAGAAAGTCTGCAGCACGAACTCCCGACGATGGAGAGAAGGCTGCAGACTTTTGTTTGTTAAAGACCCTTAACGGGAAAACGCTAAAAAGTTCGATTTGCAAAATTCCCTTAACGGGAAAACGCTAAAAAGTCTTTTTTGTGTTTCCCCCGCGCCGGGAAAACGCTGGAAAGTCTTTTTTGTGTTTCCCCGCGTCGGGAATTTGTCTAAAACCTTTTTCCCATCAAATCCCCGCCCCCGTGCGTCCCCACAAAAAAAGAAACGTCCTCACCCTGGAAGGCAAGGACGTCTCAAAACATGGTCCACAATAATATTGAAACTAAAAACTTGAAGAATGATTTTTCGTATTCTTTACAGCGAAAGCAGATAGTCTACAAGAATTATGGCCTTGTCCGCCGACATCATGTCCAATTCGTGCTCTTCTGCGAACTTCTGCAGCCGCTCTTTGTATTCGGGAAACGTTTTATAGAGCTTTTTTATCTTGCTGATGGCATATTCCTTGCCATTTTTCTCGAAAATGTAGGTATTCTCAGTCTTAACTTTCCACACGTCGAGGTTGCGACCGTTTTCATCGTCTTGATTAACTCCGAAAGAGCCGTTGTACATACCACCGCCTGCTCCGGCAAGTCCCCCAAGACCGAAATTGCCCTTTAGCTGTATTTTTTTTGCTCCCGCTTGCAGAGTCTGTCCATAGGCACCTACATAGCCTTCGTGCATCTTATGTATCCGCCAGAGAATCTTCACAGAACCATGCTGCAAGGTAAACTGCTCCACAAAATCACCTCCACGTTCAACAAACGCCCTTTCCCCGAAATGGATACTGTCTATCTGCTGCACGCCGGTGAGTTCCATCATGGTTTCCCCTTGCATGAAAAACATCTTGCCGTTGTTGGCGTCGTAGTTCATCATGGCAGTGTTCACCGCACCGCTCTTGAATTTTATCAGACCCTTCGCAAAATTATTGAAAAGGAAAATGCGCTCGCCTTGTGCCGAAGCCATCACGACGCATGCCAAAAATGCGAGGGAAAGAAATAACCTATTCATCTTCATCTTGTCCTTTCTTATGTAAAACATTTTTTTGCCAAATGGGAGGAGAACGCATCACGCGCTCTCCTCCCGCTTTCAATTGTCTAATTAAAATCTCAATATATCAGTCTGCCATCCTTAATTCTTTGGCGTTCCCCACTGCGGAGCGTTCTTGTCTTGCCAGAGACGCTCAACATTGAGAGGTGCGTTACCGCCGTTATACTGCGGACCTTGACTGTTTGTACCCAATGTCGTAAAGCCCTGCTGCGTGTAAGCCTCCATCACAATGTCGTACATGATATCGTCTATAGTTGGTTCCGACACAACAAAACGACGAGGAATGGCCGACAGCGCAATATCGGGAAATTGCACGTATGGAACAAGAGTTGAGCCCACTTTCGGATAACCGGAACGGCGTGCAGTAACAAATTGGTCATCGGGTTGCTCGCTGAAATGTATCAACTGTTGGAGATATATCTTCTCCAGGTCGTCACTCTTGTTTCCCGTAAGTTTGATGTTGTCCGTAGCCAACATATCGTCTATCTCGCCCGTCTGAAGTGCGATAGTCTTCTCAAACTTGTCGTAGGAATAGATTCCAGGCGTTGCCACGTCGAAATAATACGGAATCTTGTTCTTACTTGCTAATTCGTCGAATTCCTCTACCGAAGCACGTACTCCGGCTTCATACCAACTGAAGTAATCTCTTCCACCAATGGAACCGCCCTTGATACATGCAAACTCTGCCATGTAGAGACAAACTTCGCCTGCGGATAGATACATGCAATATAGAGGCTGGTCCTGTGTATCCTGAAATACGTTGGTATTAACTGAACCGTCGGCGTTGGTAGTAAGCGCTGTCGGGAGTGTGAAGTCAACAGCTCCGCGGCGCATCTCCTCCTGATAATAGCTGAACGGAGAATAACTCTTGGTTGCGTCGCCCTTCTTTATCTGATAGCGCGTGCCGGGATTGAAGTATTCTTCGTAGTCCTCGTCCGACATTCTTCCTGCAGCATGCGTTGTTCTTGCGTCGTAGACCAAAGGAACAGCCATGTAGCGTACCCACGGCTCGCCCATGCCTCCCCATTCCTTGAAGTTACCGTCCGCGTCGAGAACAGCATTGGCCTTCACTGCCCGAGGAAGGTCCTCGTAGCGACCTTCGTCTATGAAGCTCTGAACAACCGACGAATTGAAATCGTTCTTTGTATAAATGAAACGGATACGCGGGTCTCTTGCACCAAGCATAAAATTGAATATGTGTTCCGAAGCCGACATAGTAGTTATGCTGTTGCCGGTGCCGTAGACATAATCCCAGTTACCCGAAGCATACGCCGTGGCTTTTGCAAAGAGGAAATCGTCGTCACGGGATGTAATCAAGCCGGCTGCATTGCTTGCCGCCTCTTCCACTATCTGCAGAGCCTTCGCTGCATCATTGTTATAAAGGCGCACGGCTATCTTCAGCTTTAAAGAGTTGGCCAGCTTGGCCCACTTAGCCCAATCACATCCGTAGGCAGCGTCCTGCGCAGAGTTCGAAGCAAGGTCGGAGCCCCGAAGCATGGAGATATAGCTGTTCAGTTCTTCAATCCAAAGCGTATATAGCGACTCCACTGTGTCGTACTTAGGCGTAAGAATAGCCTGGTCGTCGTAGTGGCAAGCCTCTGTATAAGGTATGGAACCATACACATCGCTGTCGAACAATCCCAAATAGATAGTCAGAATGCCGGCGGCAGCAAGATAACCGTTGTTTTCGGTCTTGCCGGTATTGTCGATGTAGCTTTGTATTCTGTTGCGATACTTCAGAGTTGCAATATACTGTGTTCCCTGGTCGCCAAGCTCTGATTGTCCCGTGTAGTCGGCGGAATAGCTCCCGCCCGACATCTGACTCCAACGGTTAAGGTATCTCACGTTATAGAACCAAAGAAGGTATCCGTTGGGTTGGAACTCATTGATGGTAGCCGTCATCAAGCCCTCAGGCATTGTTTCTGTTACATTGGCAGGATTGATGTTTATGTCCTTCAAATCGTCCGAACAAGAGGCGAGCGAAAAGGCAAACACACCTGCTAAGAACATTGAAAATATCTTTTTCATCTTCTGTCTTTTTTAGTGTTAATACTTGGTCTCATAATAATTCTCTTTCCACGCTACGTTCTTACTTACCCAATGTTGCTCTGAGAGTAAACGTGAAGCTCGATGTAACGCCCGAGAACTGACGGATACGGAACTCGGCAGCAGTTGTACCGGCAACAGCCTCCGGATTCTCTTTATTAGGCATCGTGTTGAGCAAATAACCCAGGTTGTGACCTGCCGCCGTGAGGCTGAGGTTGCTTACACCTATTTTGTGAGCTATCTTGTTGTCGAACATATAAGAGAGTGAAACATCACGGAAAGCTATGTAGTTTAGGGTCGTAAACCAGTCTTCGTCGAGCGTGAACGTGCTCCAGCTGTTCTTGAAGTATTGCCAAGCACCGGCATGTACGTAGTCAACTACGCCTTTGTCTAACAATTCTTGGTATGTCTCACCCGAACTACTTGCACCCGAACCTACAGTGTAAGTCCCGCCGCCGGGAGTAGCTATGGTTGTTCCCGAAAGAACAATACCAACGGGAACAACTCCATCGTCGTAGGCTACACCGTCCCACTTCGATACATATTCTATACCGCCGTTTTTCACACCACGTCCCTTCAAAGATGTCTTTGTGTAACCATATGCAGTACCGTAATGTGAACCATAAGAAGCTACCATACCACCGAAACGCATGTCAAAGCTTGCAGACAGGGTGAAATTCTTCCAGCGAAGAGAGGTGTTGATACCACCGAGGAAATCAGGAACCATATCACCTACCTTCTCCACTTTTCCGCTACGGCGATAGAACGGCGAGTGATAACCATTGTAGTATCCCATATGGAAAACAGGCAGACCGGACTCTTCGTCAATCATCTGAGATGCGTCAGACATAAGCATACCATGCGTGCCGCCGACCTGCGCTACAGAACCGATACGATAGTTACCGTAGTCGGGATTACCCTGCAATCTGATGTAGTCTGCACAGAGTTCCGAGAGTTCCACAATCTTTGAGTTGTTTTTCGTCCAAGTGAAGTTCAAATCCCACTGCCAATCCTTTGTTACTATAGGAGTAGTGTTGAGTGCCAACTCGAAACCGGAGTTCTGAATGTTACCGGCATTGATAAGAGCACTGCTATAACCCGATGCATAAGGAATCGACACGGTCATAATTTGGTCGATGGTGTTTTCCTTATAATATGTAAGGTCGAGCCCGATACGGTTCTTCAAGAAACGTATGTCGGTACCGATTTCCCACGATTTCTTGCGTTCAGGTTTCAAATTCTGGCTGTAAGTAGTGCTCGGAAGCACTGTGGAGAACGGTTTGCCATAGTTGTTGGTGTAGCTCTGAAGCGTATATGCCGAATTGATGTAGTAAGGACTGCAGTCGTTACCTACCTGCGCATACGAGCCACGAAGCTTCCAAAAGCTGATGGCTTCAGGCAACTCAAGGGTGTTGGATACCAACCACGATGCGTTTACCGAAGGATAGAAGTAGCTAAACGTTCCGTGACCATCGGCATAGATAAGCGCCGAAGACCAGTCGTTACGCCCCGTCACGTCGAGGAATAACTGGTCGCGCCAGCTTGCCCCCACTTGGAA
>CAVGKO010000023.1:0-13516 GCA_963629885.1 Anaerobutyricum sp. | reverse complement strand
AGTTAATTGCGGTATGCAAACATCGTTAGTACATTCAACAACACCATAGATAGTGCTATTAATGTTAACAGCTATACCATAAGTGTCTATTATCAATCTTGTGTCTGATTGAATCTCATCGATTTTACCTACAATAAAGTTACTTGAAACAGCCGGAGAGATTGAAGCAGTACCATCTACCCAAGCAGTCATAGCATCTACTTTGTCTGCCCAATTATCGTATTCGGTAGAGATTTCTGCGCGGTCGTTCTCACCATACTTTGCAAAGAGAGCGTCGATGTTCTTTACAATCTTCTTAGCCTTGTCAAGGGTTGCTTGTGAGTTTACCGTAGCCGTACTCGGATCGTAATCTTCCATTTTTACCCCTGCAGCAGAAACAATAATTTCGGTGCCTTCTATTCCATTAGTAGTGGCTAAATCTGTGTAGTTAATAGCTGCAGAGTTTTGAACGTAGTCATACGGTGCTGTCAGCTTGAAAGCTTTGGTGATAGTATTGCCAAAACTTGTGCCATTGCTCCTGTTTATTAACTGATTGCCCGTTGGGATCCAAGTAAACTTGTCAAGGCCACCGTTAACGTTAGCGAATACACAACCGGTTGTGTCGGCAATAGAAAGCAATTCACCGCTCTCAACGTTTTTGAATGTGTACTCTTTTGCTCCCGAAGCGTTGGTAGCGTAGGAAATTTCCCATTTTAGAGCTTCCTTCTGGAATCTGTCGAGCCCCTTGAATGTTGTCTCAGGCATAAGTTTCAACGAGTCACCGCTCACAAAGAGATACCCGCTTGACGCCTTCAAGAAATACTTCCCGCCGTTGGTAAAATCGGTCTGAGCGGCGGCTCCGAAACTTGTAGCGAGCATCATAGCGCCCACTACCAGAGTAGATAACTTCTTGTTCATAATCAATAAATTTAGTTTAATAATAAGTAGTAATAAAATCCAAACCCATCATGTCGGGAGGGAGGAACAAAAAACGCAAGCCTCATTTACCCTCATTACCCGTCCGAAACCCCTCGGACACCGATAACAGAACAAACGGCTTGTGTTTTTCTTCTAACAAGCAACTTCCATCCCCTTAGTCAGAAAACGGGATGGAAGCCACTGCTAAAGATTAACACAGGCACTTACGTTCAAATTATTCCGGTGTTCTCTTGAAAACTTGCTAGATTCCCGACTTGGAATAATCCTAAGGTAAAATACTCTCAACATGTAATCCTTGGCTCCGTGTGTGATAAAGAGTCACTACTCGTCACGGAACTTGCGGCAAATTTAACAACCTTTCCCATTCCTTCGTGTACATTTTGGGGAAAAGAGTTCGGTTTTTTTTCAAACCCCAAGGTTTTTAACACCAGAGCCCCCCTCTTTAGGGGATAAAAAAACTCCCGCAGCCGGAAACGCCGGTTACGGGAGTCATTAGTTATGGCAGGGAAGTACCCTTATTTTTTCATTGCTTCTTCCACGGCAACGGCAACGGCAACGGTGGCACCCACCATCGGGTTGTTACCCATACCAAGGAAGCCCATCATCTCAACGTGAGCAGGCACAGAAGATGAGCCGGCGAACTGAGCGTCGCTGTGCATACGGCCCATAGTGTCTGTCATACCGTAAGAAGCGGGACCTGCAGCCATGTTATCGGGGTGAAGGGTACGGCCCGTACCACCACCGGAGGCAACAGAGAAGTACTTACGTCCGTTTTCGAGGCACTCTTTCTTGTAGGTACCTGCTACGGGGTGCTGGAAACGTGTCGGGTTGGTTGAGTTACCCGTGATGGATACGTCAACGCCCTCGGCGCGCATTACGGCAACACCTTCGCGAACGTCGTCGCAACCATAGCACTTAACCTTGGCACGGAGGCCGGTTGAGTACGGAGTCTCCTTCACAACCTTCAGCTCGCCTGTAGCATAGTCGAACTGAGTCTGAACGTATGTAAACCCGTTGATACGAGAGATAATCATGGCAGCATCCTTGCCCAGTCCGTTGAGGATAACGCGCAGGGGCTGTTTGCGCACCTTGTTAGCCATCTCGGCAATCTTGATGGCACCTTCGGCAGCGGCGAACGACTCGTGACCAGCCAAGAAGGCGAAGCACTTTGTCTCCTCGCGGAGCAGACGTGCACCGAGGTTACCGTGGCCGAGACCAACCTTACGGTCGTCGGCTACAGAGCCGGCAATACAGAATGCCTGAAGGCCGATACCTATAGCCTCAGCAGCGTCGGCAGCATTTTTGCAACCTTTCTTGATGGCGATGGCTGCACCTACAACGTAAGCCCAAGCAGCGTTCTCGAAACAGATAGGTTGAGTTTCCTTACACATAGCATAAGGGTCGATACCCTTGGCGTCGCAGATAGCCTTTGCATCCTCAATGCCGTTGATACCATATTCTTTTAGAACCGCGTTGATATGTTCGATACGGCGGTCGTAACTTTCAAATAAAGCCATATTCAATTTACTTTTTTAGATTTTTACTTACCAGGAATAAAGATATTAGGAAGTTGAAAACCAACACGCCTCCGCAGCACGCCACGTAGAAAGCCATCCATGGGCGGCTGGCCTTCAAAGCGAAGTAGGCAATGGTTGCCACCACGATGGTGATAACCACCAAAGCCATGAGGATGCGCGAAATGATTTTCTTATTCATTACGAGGGTCGATATATTTTACAGCTTCTTTGAAGCGACCGTAAGAACCTTTAGCTTTCTCAAGAGCCTCGTTTGCGTCGATGCCCTTCTTCACCATTTCCATGAATTTGCCAAGGTGAACAAACTCGTAGCCGATAACCTGGTCGTCGGCATCAAGACCCATGCGTGTGCAATAGCCTTCAGCCATTTCCAAGTAACGTGTACCTTTTGCATAAGTACCAAACATGGTACCAACCTGGCTGCGCAGACCCTTACCGAGGTCTTCCAATCCGGCGCCGACAGGCAGACCGCCTTCCGAGAAAGCCGACTGAGTACGTCCGTAAGCAATCTGGAGGAACAGCTCGCGCATTGCCGTGTTGATGGCATCGCAAACGAGGTCGGTGTTCAATGCCTCCAAAAGAGTTTTGCCCGGAAGAATCTCGGATGCCATGGCAGCAGAGTGGGTCATACCGGAGCAACCGATTGTCTCAACCAGCGCCTCCTAGATGATTCCTTCCTTAACGTTCAGTGTCAGTTTACATGCACCTTGCTGGGGAGCACACCAACCGATACCATGAGTCAAACCCGAGATGTCAGTAATCTGAGTCGACCTAACCCATTTCCCTTCTTCGGGAATCGGAGCACAAGGATGGTTGGCTCCTTTCTTTACAACACACATGTGTTGAACTTCTTGTGAATAAATCATAATCGCCAATTTATATATTAAAGTGATGATAAAATATTGTCTGTCTTTCGGACCGCACAAAGGTAGATTTTTCCACTCAGCCGTGCAAGTCCGGGGCTTTTGGGGTGGGTTATTTGAGTGCTTCCACCAGCTTGGCGTCTATCTCCTCGCCATGGATATTCTTGGCAATGATGGTGCCGTCGCCACTTATAAGAAGGGTGTGAGGTATGCTGTTGACGCCATAGAGGGCAGCGCCTGAGTTTTTCCATCCCTGGAGGTCGGAGAGCTGTGTCCATGTTATGCCGAGGTCTTTCCTGCCTTTTGCCCAAGCATCCGCCTTGCTGTCGAGCGAGATGCCCACGATGTCGAAACCTTTGGCTTTATATTGTTTGTAGAGTTCCACGAGATGAGGCATCTCTCTGCGGCACGGGGGGCACCACGAAGCCCAGAAGTCCAAGAGCACCACCTTGCCTGTGCCCACGAACTCCGACAGACGATGCATCTTGCCATCGGGGTCTGCCATCTCGAAGTCGGTGAACTTCTTCCCTACAGCCACCTTACCGAGCACCTCGAGGTGTTGAATCATGCCGTTGATATAGGGCTGTGCCTTGAAGGTGGAGTCTGCTTTCGAAAGGATTTCGTTCTGCTGCTGCTCGCTCAAAGAGTAGCGGTTGTCGAAGAGATGCTTTGCCGACATCTTTTGGTTGAGGTGAGAGAGGATATAGTCGTAGACCACCTTGGTGGCGCGGGCATCCGTCTCGTCGTATTTCTTTTCTATCTCGAGGGCCTTGGCGGGGTCGCTCTCTGCGCGAAGCTCCTGGTCGAGCTTCTCCATCTCGCCATAGAAGGGCTTGAGGCTTTCGGCGAGGGCCTTCTCGGCATCGTTCGTTGGGGTGCCCACGGCTGATGAGATGGTGTCGAGGGTGAGGGCAATCTTACCCTCCTCCAATGTAAGGGCAGTGGCAAAAGGAGTCTCCACGCCGCGCTGCTCGGGGATAATGTCTGTGGAGAAACGCACGATAGCCACCTTGCTATCCTCCACGTTGCCTTTGAAAGAGAATTTGCCACCCGCTACGAGCGCACTGTCGAAGGGTGCGTCCGAGCCGTATTCATATAAATATACGTAGTTGTTGTCGAGGGCGGGATTTGTTACTGTGCCGGTGATTTCGTAGCCCGGCTTCTCGCTGCAAGCCGCAAGAAGAAGGGCGGCAGCAGCCAAAGGAAGATACTTTCTCATATTATATATGTGTTTGTTAAAAAGATGTCGCTCAAATACACGCCGCGAAGGTAGATGTTTTGTCGCACCTGAAGAAACTTCCCGCCGCCGAAAATTTCACTCGCCCCGCGAGGAAACTCGGCTTCCGCGCGTGGCGCTGAAAGAAAAGTACAGTGTTTCTTGCTTCCGCGCGAGGCGCTGAAAGAAAAGTACAGTGTTTCTTGCCTCCGCGCGAGCCGCTGAAAGAAAAGTACAGTGTTTCTTGCTTCCGCGCGAGCCGCTGAAGCAAGAGTGCGGCACGCGCCGTCTTTCTCTTTCTTTTGTTACCTTTGTGCGCAAACCGAAAAAAGATACCATGAAACATCAAATACTGACAATTTGTGCTGTTCTTGCTTTGTGCGCCATGGAGGCCTCAGGCGCTTCTTGGCGTGTGGTGTGGCAGATAGGCAAGGGCGGCAATACTTCCGAGCATCTTGCCTTGGCTCCCAAAGACTATAAAGATTTTCTTGCTCACGACTTCGGCTACGAAGACCGATTCTTCCTCATTGGTCTCTCGCAAGAGGAGAAGGACTTCCCTTATGCCCTGCCCGGTCCGGAGTGCGACTGGGGCGGCATGTCGTGGACTGCCGGGGTGCGTACTCACGAGATAAACATATTGTTCAACCTCACGAAGGTGCCCAAGAAGGGCGACGCTGCCTTGGTGGTGGACCTTGCGGGGGTGAGCGAGAAGGGCAGCGTGGTGAAGCTCACTCTCAACGGCCGCAGTGAGAGCTACCATCTCAAGGGTTTCAATGTGGATGCCCTCACGGGAGCCACGCCCTCGTCCGACGGCCATGCCTTGAGGCTCGAGGTCAGTGCCGAGGACCTGCACATGGGTGGCAACGCGGCGCAGATAACGGTTTTGGAAGGCGGATGGGTGACCTTCGGCGGTGTGCGCCTCGAGGGCAAAGGCTTGAAGGTGGGCAAGGCTGATGCCCCGGTGTTTCTGCGCGGGGTGAAGGCTGCCGACTACGAGATAGAGAAAGAGAACGGGCGCTTCCAGCCCTTGCTTGTGGACGTGGAGCATCTGAGGGATTTCGAGCATCTAAGGGTGAAGCTCGACGGCAAGGAGATATATTCTACCCACCTCGACACTGCGCGCTATGTGCTTGAGGTGCCCATGGAGGCAGTGGGAGAGGGCACGACGTCGAAATACGAGGTGTATGCCGACGATGCTCTTGTGTTCTCGTCGTCCGTTGAGCGTTCGCCGCAGAGGCTGCAGACAAGAGCCGACTACGTGGATACCCGCATGGGCGCCGCCCACTCGCGGTGGATGATTGCCCCGGGGCCATGGATGCCATTCGGTATGGTGAAGGTGAGTCCGGACAACCAGAACACCTGCTGGCAGGCGGGCTATCAGCCGTCGTTCGAGAGTATAGGTTGCTTCTCGCATATCCACGAATGGACAATGGCAGGCGTAGGCGTGATGCCCACCAGCGGGAAACTGTTTATCCGCCCCGGTGACCAGTCGCGCCCCGACGAAGGTTACCGCTCGCGCATCGACAAGACAACCGAGGAGGCCCCGATAGGTTATTATAAGGTATTCCTTTCCGACACCAAGATATGGGCGGAGGCAACAGCCACGGAGCGCGCCTCGCTGATGCGCTTCACCTATCCCAAGGGCGAAGACGCGAGGGTGATGGTGGATTTGCATATCCCTGCCGAATACGACTATCAGTTGGTGGACGTGGATGTAAGAAAGGTGGGCGAGAGCCGCATCGAGGGCATCAGCCATCAGCTCACGCCCAGGGTGTGGAGCGACGACGCCGACCAAGACTATCACGTCTGCTTCGTCATGGAGTTCAATCGCCCGATAAAGCGCGTGGGGGTATGGCGCGACAGCACGGTGACCTACGCCGACCATCTGGAGGGTAAGGACCTCAAAGACGGCGGTATGTTCCTTGAGTTCGACAACCCCGAGGGCATCACTCTCATGGTGCGCACCGGCATCTCGCCCGTGAGCATAAAGAACGCTGCCGATAACCTGCGAGGGGAGATAACCGACCGCTTTGGGTGGAACTTCGCAGCGGTGGTGGACAATCAGAAGAAGGTGTGGAACGACATATTCGACCGAGTGGAGATAACCACCGACAACTATAAGGAGAAACAACGCTTCTATACCAATATGTATCATGCCCTCTGCCGCAATATGTGGAGCGACCTCTGTGGCGACTGGGTGGGCTCCGACGGCAAGTGCCACCACATATCCGAGAAGGGGCACGTGGCGCTTGGCGGCGATGCCTTTTGGAACACGTTCTGGAACCTCAACCAGTTTTGGAACCTCGTCACGCCGGAGTGGTCCTCGCGATGGGTCAACTCCCAGCTCGCCATGTACGACGCCTACGGATGGCTTGCCAAAGGTCCCGCGGGCATGAAATATATCCCCGTGATGGTGGCAGAGCACGAGATACCTCTCATCGTGTCGGCTTGGCAGATGGGCATACGCGACTTCGACTCGGAGAAGGCCTTCGAGGCGATAAAGAAGATGCAGACCACCTTGGCGCAGCGCGTGGCGGGAGGCTTTGCCGGCAACCGCGACCTTGAGGCGTACCTCAAATATCATTACGTGCCTTGCGACAAGGGACGCTATAGCAACTCCCTTGAATATTCGTTCGACGACTTTGCCGTCTCGCAGATGGCAAAAGCACTGGGCAAGACGGACGATGAGAAGGTGTTCGCGGACCGCTCCACATGGTGGCGCAACGCCTTCAACCCCTCTACGGGCTTTGCCGAGCTGCGCGACTCAACGGGAGCATTCCTGAAGGACTTCGACCCCTTCCGCTCGGGTGCCAACCAACATTACGTGGAGGGCAACGCCTGGCAGCTTAGCTTCTTTGTGCCCCACAACGTGCCCGCGTTGGTGGACTTGATAGGGCGCGAGGAGTTCGTCAGCCGCCTTGAGTGGGGCTTCGAGGCTTCGGAGCCGTGGCGCTATAATGCCCCGGGCGACCGGTATTGGGACTTCCCCGTGGTGCAGGGCAACCAGCAGAGCATGCATTTCCCCTTCCTCTTCAACTGGGCAGGCGAATCGTGGCGCACGCAGAAGTGGGCACGCTCCGTTGCCGACCGCTACTATGGCTATGAGGTGTCGAACGCTTACCTCGGCGACGAAGACCAGGGGCAGATGAGTGCATGGCTCATCATGACTGCCATCGGACTGTTTCAAACCGACGGCGGATGTCGCGTTGACCCGATATACGAGATTGTGAGCCCCATGTTCGAGAAGACCGTCATCAACCTTGGCTCACGCTATGGGCGCGGCGAGAAGTTTACCATCATTGCCCACGGTGCCTCAAGAAGGAATATCTACGTCAAGAGCGCACGGCTCAACGGCAGTAAACTCGATACGTTCCATTTCCCCGCCTCCGAGCTGTTGAAGGGCGGCACCCTGGAACTCGAGATGTGCGACACGCCTCAGAACATATTCCATTAAGACAATAACAAAACAAAAACGAATGATATGAAAAAGCTTTTTCTCAATCTGATGCTTGCAAGCCTTATACTGCTTGCCCCGGCACAAGTGGGTGCCAAGGAGACAACGAGCGCCGACGACAAGGCGCTTGCCGAACAAATACGCAACGACAAGAGCCTCGACGAGGTGGTGGACCTTGCTCATAAGCTGCTTGCCAAAGGCTTCTTTGCCGGTAGCGGCTACTCGCAGGTGTGGAGCCGCGATATGAACACCTTCGTTGAGGCTGCCCTCGACGTGGTGCCCGCCAAGGATGTGCGCGGTGCCCTTTTGGTGTTCTTCGCCCTCAAGCAACCCAACGGCGAGGCCATCGACGGCTACGTCACCAAGGACCAGTATACCTGGGAGGAGAACCATCCCTACTATTCGGAGTTCGCTCCCAACCACGTGGCGTTTAAGAACACCGTGGAGACCGACCAAGAAACGTCCACCATTCAGGCACTATATAAATATGTAAAGAAGACGGGCGATAAGTCCATCCTCACCGAGAAGGTGGGCGACCGCACCGTGACCGAGCATATCCGCGACATGATAAACTTTCTCCTTAGGGAACGCTTCAGCGAGAAGTACGGATTGATTTACGGCGCCATGACAGCCGACTGGGGCGACGTGCAACCGCTTACCGCCGATGTGGTGGACATCAATGAAGATACCTACTTTGCCATCGACGCCTACGACAATGCCATGCTCATCATCGCCCTCGACAATATGAAGGAGATGGGCATAGCCACCAAAGCCGACATGAAGCTGCGCAAGAGTCTTGCCAAGAACGTGCGCAAGTATCTCTGGGACGAGAAACGTCAGAAGATTCGTCCGCATGTCTACCTCGACAAGTCGCCTATCCCCGAAGGCTTCGACGAGGAGGAGCTCTACTGCCACGGCGGTACGGCCATTGCCATCGAAGCCGGACTGCTCACGAAGAAGGAGATTGCCACGGTGAACAGCGCCATGGTACGCAACGTGAAGCTATCGGGCATGCCCAGCATCGGCCTTACGCTCTATCCCCCTTATCCCGAAGGCTTCTTCCACGGCGGCATGGGTAATTTGTATAACTACCAGAACGGCGGCGACTGGACATGGTTTGGCGGCCGCATGATTCAGCAGCTGGTGCGCAACGGCTTCGTTAAGGAGGCATACGAGGAGATGCGCCCGATGATTGACCGCGTCATCAAGCATCAGGCGTTCTACGAATGGTGGGGCATGGGCTGCACGCCGAGTGGCTCGGGCGAGTTCAAAGGCTCTGCCGGAGTGTTGGTGAAGGCCATCGAGATGATGAGAGAGTGGAGCAAGGATAAATAACCCTAAGGAGACATGCGAAAATCCAATTACGATAAGTTCCCCGCCACCCGTGTGAGCGGCGAGATATACGAGGGCTGGGACTCTGTGCGCTCCTTGCTCATGAGTGAGGCAAAGAAACGCGGCGGGAGCTGCGTGATAGCGGTGGAATGCTATCAAGGTGTGATTCACGACGAGCTGAGAAAGGAGCTTGGCGCCATCCCGGGAGCCTTGCTCTTCGACACCCGTCAGGCGTTTCTTCCCGAGAGCGAGGTGGAGAGCCTTACGCGTCCGTGGATTACCGACGACAGGCTGTTCGGTTTCCGCGCCTCGCGCTTTACATACAACGATTTCCTTGACGAAGGGATGGTGGGCGCCATGGAGGCGGTCGTCCAAGACGCGCCGGGCGTGCGCTTGGTCTACGGCCATGCGGCAGCCTTGGTGGCACCCCGGGCCGACATCCTCGTGTATGCCGACATGCCGCGCTGGGAGATACAGCAGCGCCAGCGTCGCCACGTGGTCAGCGGCTTGGGCATAGACAACCACGACGAGATGCCCTCCAAGCAATACAAGAGGGGATATTTCCTCGATTGGATAGTGTGCGACAACCTCAAGAAGCAACTCTTCCCCCGCGTGGATTATTGGTTGGACACCACCATAGAGCACTCGCCCCGCCTTATCAGCGGCGAGGTGATGCAAAGAGGTCTCGACGAAACAGCCCGGCGGCCTTTCCGCGTGGTGCCCTTCTTCGACCCCGCGCCTTGGGGCGGCCAGTGGATGAAGAGGGTGTGCGGCCTCGACCCCGAGCCAGCGAACTACGGATGGTGCTTCGACTGTGTGCCCGAGGAGAACAGCCTCCTGTTGGACGTCAACGGCACGCGCTATGAGATGCCTGCCAACAACCTCGTGTTCCACAACACACGTCAGCTGCTGGGCGGTCCCGTTGAGGCACGCTTCGGCCAGGACTTCCCCATACGCTTCGACTTCCTCGATACCATCGGGGGCGGCAACCTCAGTCTGCAGGTGCACCCCACCACGCAATATATCCGCGACACCTTTGGCATCTACTACACGCAGGACGAGAGCTACTACCTCTTGGATGCCGAGGAAGGAGCCACGGTGTTTCTCGGCCTTAAGACGGGCGTAGACCCCAAGGCGATGATTTCCGCCCTCGACGAGGCGCAAGCCACCGGTGGCGAGTTCCCTGCCACGAGGTTTGTCAACCAATGGCCCGCCAAGAAACACGACCACTACCTCATCCCCGGCGGCACCATCCACTGCTCGGGTGCCGGGGCTATGGTGCTCGAGATAAGTGCCACGCCAAGCATCTTTACCTTCAAGCTCTACGACTGGGGGCGCCTGGGTCTCGACGGTCTGCCTCGACCCATCAACATACGCCATGGCGAGCACGTCATACAGTGGGAGCGCCAGACGGACTTCGTGAGGGAGAACCTCGTCAACCACGTGGAGCCCATTGCCCAAGGCGACGGATGGCGGGAGGAGCGCACCGGACTGCATGAGAACGAGTTTATAGAGACGCGCCGCCACTGGTTCACCAAGCCCGTAAGGATGAACACCGACGGGGGCGTCAATGTGCTCAACCTCGTGGAGGGCAGCGAAGCCGTGGTGGAGAGTCCCTCGGGGGCATTCGAGCCCTTTGTGGTGCACTACGCCGAGACGTTTATCATCCCGGCCTGCGTGGGCGAATACTCTCTGCGCCCCTACGGCGATGCCGAGGGCAAGGAATGCGCCACGATAAAGGCGTCGGTGAGATTCAGACAATAACAACAACACATAACACACAACAAGAATATGAAGACTTCAAACATTATGCGACTGCTCCCTCTTCTGATGGGATTCTTCGTGATGGGCTTCTGCGACATCGTGGGCATACTGTCCGACTATGTGCAACGCGCCTTCCAGTGGTCCGACTTCCTTACCGGCTTTGTGCCCTCAATGGTGTTCATCTGGTTTCTCTTCTTCAGCATACCGGCGGGCAACATCATGAACCGCATAGGGCGCAAGACAACGGTGCTGGTGAGCCTTGCCATCACGGTGGTGGGCATGGTGCTGCCGCTCGTTGCATACACCACTGCCACCTGCATGGCGGCGTTTGCTCTCTTGGGCATTGGCAACGCCATTCTACAGGTATCGCTCAACCCTCTTCTCTCCAACGTGCTTACCAATCCACGCTATCTTACCAGCGGCCTCACGGCGGGGCAGGTGATAAAAGCCATCTCGTCGCTATGCGGTCCCGAGCTGGTGGTGTTTGTGGTGGCGCGCTTCGGCGAGGATAACTGGCACTACTGCTTCCCCATTCTCGGGTTGGTGACCATCGTCACTGCCGCATGGCTATGGGCTGTGCCCATCGAGAGAGAGAAGCCAAGCGGCGATAACCTTGCTTTTGCCGATACGTTCCGCCTGTTGGGCGACCGCATGGTGCTTTTGCTTTTTGTGGGCATACTTGCCATTGTGGGGCTCGACGTATCCGTCAACTACATGGGCTCGAAGCTTATGTCCACGCGCTTCCTTTGGGATGCTGCCGACTGTAAATACGCGCCGCAGGCTTACTTCCTGATGCGTACCATCGGCGGATTGCTCGGCTCCGTGGCATTGGCCCGCCTCGATGCCGTGCGCTATTTCCGCGTCAACATCATCGGTTGCATGGCGGCGATAGCCTTGCTCATTGTCTCCACTGATGCCACCCTGGCGCTGGTGTGCATCGGCGCCATAGGCTTCTTTGCCTCGTCGGTGTTCTCCATCATCTATTCCGAGGCGCTGCAGTGTCGTCCCAGCCAAGCCAACGAGGTGTCGGGTTTGATGGTCACAGCCATCTCGGGCGGTGCCCTCGTGACTCCCGTCATTGGCTTCAGCATTGGGCTGATGGGCATCAACGGTGGTTTGTATGTGATAATGATATGTGCGGTATATCTCGCCGCCTGTGCGTTTAAGATGAAATCAAAATAAACAAGAATATGAGTCCGATAATCCTAACACTCGATGCCGGAGGCACCAACTTTGTGTTCTCCGCCATGCAGGACGGCAAGGAGATTGCCCGTCCCGTGAGACTGCCTTCCGAGGCAGCCGACCTCAATAAATGTCTCGGTAACCTATGCGATGGGTTCCATACCATTGCCAAGCAGATTGACGCCCGTCCCTCTGCCATCAGCTTTGCCTTTCCCGGTCCGGCTGACTACGAGCACGGCATCATTGGCGACCTGCCCAACTTCCCGTCCTTCCGTGGCGGCATTGCCCTCGGGGCGTATCTCGAGGATAAGTTTGGCATACCCGTGTTTATCAACAACGACGGCAACCTCTTTGCCTATGGCGAGGCCATGGCAGGCATGCTGCCCGACGTCAACCGCCGTCTCCACGACATGGGTAGCCCCCGTCGCTACCGCAACCTCATAGGCCTCACGCTGGGCACGGGCTTTGGCTGCGGCGTGGTTATCAACGGCATCCTCCTCACCGGCGACAATGGTGCGGGCGGCGATGTATGGTGCTTGCGCAACACTAAGTATCCCCATCTCATTGCCGAAGAGAGCGTGAGCATACGTGCCGTGCAGCGTGTGTACCACGAACTGGCTAAGGGCGCCGACGACGAGTCGCTCACACCCTACGACATCTTCCTCATTGCCGAGGGCGAGAAGGAAGGCGACGTGGAGGCTGCACGCCTCTCGTTTGCCGAGATGGGTACGTTGGCAGGCGACGTGGTTGCCACTGCGCTTACACTCATCGACGGCCTCGTGGTGATTGGCGGCGGCCTCGTGGGTGCGTCGAAATACATAATGCCCTCGCTCATGGCGTCGCTCAACGAGAAGTTCGGCACCTTTGCCGGCGACTCCTTCCCGCGTCTGCAGATGACGGCTTTCAATTTGGATGATGAGGAGCAGTTTGGCGAGTTTGCCCGCAACACGGGTTGCGAGATTAACGTGCCCTTCTCTTCGCGCACCGTGGTGTTCGACACCGACAAGCGCGTGGGCATAGCCACTACTACTCTCGGGGCCTCGAAGGCCATAGCCCTCGGCGCCTACCACTACGCCATCAACCATCTGTAAGGCTTCTCCCATAGCCGGGGCGTCGCGGAGCCCCCTCATGTGGTAGCTCCGTAATTGTTTTATTCGACACTTCTTTTGCCTCCCGGCAATCGACGGCTGATATAGTGAGGTACGAACCTTTTGCCCGAAAGGTTCGTACCTTTTCCTCAAAAGGTTCGTAC